>JAFVMW010000032.1 GCA_017506735.1 Oscillospiraceae bacterium
GAGCAGATGGCGAGAGATTTTGGCCCAAATTGAAGTTTGGAAAGCGGAGGAATACTTTGTGTATTTCCCGGTTTTCAAACTGAAAAGTTGGGTCAAAAGATCCGTCAGCTGCCGCAGACGATTTATTCAGAGGTTCCTTAGGTTCCGCTGCTCACGCGTGCAGGTTCGAGTCGGAGTTGTCCGCACCAGATATCCCGGGGAAGCAAACGGTTCCCCGGGTTTCTCTCCGCCCTTGCAATCCCGCCGGAAATCTGATAAAATAACCCCAAATCAGCGCAGGGGGGATCGCAATGGAACAATACTGGCTGGCCAGAGCCCTTGCGCTGGGATTCTCTCATGCCGCAGCTTTGGATGTTTCCACAGTAACGCCCCGTCAGGATATCCGGGATATGTGCGCCGCTGATCAATGCGGTGCCTACGGTAAAAACTGGACCTGTCCGCCCCATTGCGGCACGCTGGCCGAATGCGCAGCCAGAATCTGCGGATGCTCCCGGGGAATTCTGGTGCAGACCGTGGGAAAGCTGGAAAAATCCATTGACACCAAAGCCTACCGTCGGACAGAACAGCGGCACCTGGAACAGTTTTACGGGCTTTGCGCCGAAATCCGGAAGGAATATCCCCATGCCCTGTGCCTGGGGTCCGGGGGATGCCGGATCTGCCGGTCCTGTGCCTTTCCGGAGCCCTGCCGGTTCCCGGACAGGGCCTGCGCTTCCATGGAGGGATACGGACTGTTTGTGACCCAGGTCTGCCGGGACAACGGCCTTTCCTACCACCATGGAGACAGAACCATCACCTACACCGCCTGTATTTTGTTCTAGCCGGAGGAAAGTTCGGTCAATGCCTTGACAATGCTTCTTCTTCCCTTTATACTATTTATGTGAACGTGTTCACAAAAGGAGTCCCTATGCCTAAAATCATCGAAAATCTGGAAAGCAGACTCATCGAAGAAGCGAAAAAGCAGATCGAGGAAGTCGGTTACGGCGTCATGACCATCCGCTCTGTGGCGAAGGCCTGCGGCGTCGGCGTGGGAACGGTGTATAACTACTTTCCCTCCAAGGAGGCCCTTGTCGCCACACACCTGCTGGAGGACTGGAAGCAGTGCATCGCCGCCATCAACGTGGTCAGCACCTATTCCGACGCGCCCCGTCCAGTGGCACTGTGTATTTACGATCAGCTGGTATCCTTCTCCCACCGCCATCAGGCAATTTTTCGGGATGAAGCCGCCGCTGCCAGTTTTACCGGTTCCTTCGGCACTTACCACGGGGTACTTCGCCAGCAGCTGGCCCTGCCCCTGCGAAAATTCTGCAGCAGCGATTTCACCGCCGATTTTCTGGCGGAAGCATTGCTGACCTGGACCATGGAGCAAAAGAGCTTCGATGAAATTTACGGCATAATGGAAAAACTTTTCTGATGTGCCGTTACCATAGTAGCCTTATGGGACTGCACAGACGCAGTCCCATTTATTTATGCAAAGGAGCGATGAACCATGTCCAGTTTTGAAAACCTTCGCGTGGTAGACAACTTCTACCAGACATCCCTGTTCTTCCCCATGCCCACGGTGGTCATCTCCACCCTCTGTGAGGATGGCTCCACCACCCTGGGTCCCTACAGCTTGGTGCAGCCCTACTATGTGGCAGGCAAGGATTTTTATGCGATGCTGCTGTCCTGCCGCAACTCCTCCAATACCGCCCAGAACATCCTGCGCACCGGTAAATGCGCCATCAGCTTCGTGGACGACAAGCCCAGAACCTTCAAAGAGTGCGTCAAACTCTCCTGGCCCGGCGACAAGCCCGAGGACAAGATGCCCAAATGCGAATTCCGTCTGGAAAAGAGCCTGATCGAAGAGCAGACCGGTGAGAAGCGGCCCATGGTGCTCACCGACGCCATTCAGGTCATCGAATGCACCTGGGTCCGGGAGCTGGACAATGCCCAGAACGATATGCCCGGCAATCTCAACGGCTACGAGCCTCCCTACCACGACTTCAACGGCATCACCTCCAAATTCGGTGCCCACTTCATTCTGAAGGTGGACAAGATCCTGATGAAGAAGAAGTATGCCGACGCCATCATCAACGGCGTGAAGGCCTCCGATTTCCCCAGCCTGCCCGTGGACTACGGCTACCGGGATTCCAAGAATTTCTGGTTCCACCGCAAGACCAGAATGCGTGCTGAGCTCTTGCCCATCCGTAAGCAGAGTCTGGAATCCGTCCGTTATGCCGCCGACCGGGCCGATGACCAGGTGAAGTTCACCGACGATGCCCTGGAAACCATTCTCAATGTGCCCAGAGTGTTCCTGCCTCTGGTGCTGAAGGGCTGCGTGGACTGGGCGAAGGAGAACAACTGCCAGCTGATCACCGCCGCGGAAATGAAGATCATCAACGACAAGCGTGCCAAGGAAAAGAATAAAAAATAAGGTGCTGCAAGGAGGTATCTCCCATCTATCATTTCACCATCCCCATGGCGCTGATGGATTTCGTCCCTGTGTTCTGTTTCGGCTACGGAGCCGCCCTGCTCCAGCGGGATCTCCATGACAAGATGCGCAAAAGCCAGTTCGCCCTGTTCGCTGCCGGAACCGTCAACATCTTCGCCGCCGGTTTTCTCAAAGCGCTGTGGAAGCTCCTCTACGCAGCGGGCATCTGCGATTTTCAGTCGCTGAATCTGATGTTCCTGCCGGTTCAGTCCCTGGGCTTCCTTCTGGCAGGCATCGGCATCGCATGGATGCTGCTGGGCAGAAAGGTTCAGGTCCTTGCCGTTGCGCCGCCGGTGTTCAGCGGCAGCGTTATCTTTATTATGATGATGGTGCTGGGCCTTGGCTCCATCTGCACCTGCTTAAGCATCCTTGCGGTGAAGATGAAAAAGAAAGGCGCGGCCATTCTCTTCGTTGCCGCATTCCTCTGCTCCATGGGCATGGGTGCCATGTCCGGTGCCGACGTGACTCAGGCGTGGGTCAACTGGGTGGAGCAGAGCATCAACTGTGTCGGTCAGGGGCTGCTGATGTGGGGTGTGATCATCCTGAATCGGGCAGGTCTGGCAGAATATCAAATGTAACAAAAAAGGAGAATAATTATGGTACTTCCCATGAATTTCTGGCTGCTGTTTGCGGTATGTATGATCGTCAGCGCCATCGGCTTCAAAAACTATGTCTGGTTCATCTCTCTGGGCTACGGCTTCTCCATCGCCGCACAGGGCCTTGCGATGCTGCTGATGTACCGGGAGGGTCTGACCCTCGGCACCATCGTATGCTGCGTGATTTTCGTCGCTTACGGCTGCCGTCTGGGCGGATATCTTGCCTACCGGGAGTTTAAGATGACCTCCTACAACAAGAACATGAAGGGCGAGATCAAGGACGGCAAAACCGTTCCCTTCGGCGTGAAGATCGCCATCTGGGTCACCTGCGCTGTGCTGTATGTCACGCAGATCGCTCCCGTGTTCTACCGGCTGCACAACGGTTCCGGCACCAATGCGTTCACCTGGATCGGTGCCTTGATCATGGTCTGCGGCGTCACCCTGGAGTCCGCTGCTGACATTCAGAAGAACAGAGCCAAGAAGATCAACTCCCACCGCTTCGTGGACACCGGCCTGTACCGGATCGTCCGCTGCCCCAACTATCTGGGCGAGATGATCTTCTGGACCGGCGTTCTGATTTCCGGCATCGGTGCCGTTCAGGGTGTCGGTCAGTGGGCCGTGGTGCTCACCGGCTACATCGGCATCATCTTTGTCATGTTCTCCGGCGCACGCCGCCTGGAGATCCGCCAGAACAAGAACTACGGCAATGATCCTGAGTATCAGAAGTACGTAAAGACCGTTCCCATTCTGGTGCCCTTCATCCCCCTGTATTCCGTCGAGAAGTACAAGTGGCTGGTTGCCTGATTTCAAAAAACCTGCCCTCCGGAGCGATCCGGAGGGCAGTACTATTTATTGCTCAGCGGCCCATGCCTTGCAGGTATCCACGGTCTTTTGGGGACTGTGGGCCCACTCGTCGGCACCGATGTTTTTGCAGGCCTCAGCGGACACAGGCGCGCCGCCGATGATCACCTTTACATCCAGCCCGGCATCCCGGATGGCCTGAACCGTGGCCTTCATGGAGGTCAGTGCCAGGGTCAGCACACCGGACAGTGCCACGATTTTGATGTTTTCTGCCCTGGCGGTATCCACCACCTTTTGAGCAGGGCAGTCGATGCCCAGATCCAGCACCTCAAAGCCGTTGGCCTCCAGCATGGAACGGACGATGTTCTTGCCGATATCGTGCAGGTCGTCCTTGACGGTGCAAAGGATCATGCGGGTCTTGGTGCCGGCACTTTCGCTGCCTGCCAGATAAGGCTTCAGCACCTCCACGGCATCGGTCATCAGCTCTCCTGCATAAATCAGGTCGCCGACGAAGTATTCGCCCTCTTCAAACAGCCTGCCCACGGTGTCCATGCCCTTCTGGCAGGCTTCCATGGCTTTGCCGGCGTTCCCGGCGGAATCCACAGCCTCCAGAATTTCCTTGACGGTATCCTCATCCAGCTCGCCCATGGCGGCGGCCAGTGCTTCAAAATCGATCATAAGCATTCTCCTTATTTCTTGCCGAACAGGCCCTTCCGGTAGGCCCGGTTGTATTTTCTTCCGCCCTTGTCCTTTATCTTCAGCGCCTCACAGGCGTAGACGGTGCCCATCATATCCTCGCTGGTGGGGTCCATGATGGCAGAGTCCAGTCCGGCTCCAATGGCGTAGCCAAGGGCGCTGCGGTTCACAAATTTCCGGGCAGGCATTTCAAAGCTGATGTTCGAGATGGCACCCGTTACCTTCACTTCCGGGGCAAAGGCGTGGATTTCCCGGATGCAGTACAGGAAATCCTCCATGGCGCTGGGCATGGTGGCCAGCGCCATCACACAGGGGTCGATGTGGAGCTTCTTCCGGTCCACACCATAGCGGTCGGCTTTGGCAATGATCTGCGCTGCGATCTCCACCTTTTTTGCCGGATCGGCAGGAATTCCGTCGTTGTCGCAGGTCAGGCCCACAACCTCCCAGTCGGTTCCGGCGATCAGGGGGAAGAGGATGTCGCACTTGTCCCCCTCCATACTCACCGAGTTCACCATACCGGGCCGCTTCACATGGCCCTCCTGCAAAATCCGTGCCAGAAGCTGCGGATTGGGGGAATCAATACACAGCTTCGTGTCCGTACAGCCCTGCATCAGGTCAATGAGCCAGACCATAGCATCGTACTCCAGCTCCGGCTCCGTGCTGGGGGCGCAGTCCAGAAAATCCGCACCTGCCTGCACCTGCGCCAGCGTGCGCTGGATGATCAGCGCTTCGTTCCGCTCCGAAATTGCCTGCTTTACAGAGGGGATGGCGCCGTTGATTTTTTCACCAATGATGATCATACCAGCACCTCTTAACCGTCCGTCAGAATGGTCAGCAGCAGCCGCATCATTTTCTCACGCATGGGGCCGAAGTACCAGGGAACAATCTTTTTCATCAGCTTCTGATAGCCCTCGGGATAGGATTTGAATTCGTTCTTGCCCATGGCGCACCTCACAGTCGGTAGCTGCTGACGAAATCGCAGACAGCCTTGTAGTTATCCCGGTTTGCATCGTTCCGGTAGGAGAGCATCTTGCCCTCGGAGAAGATGAAACCGCCGTCCTTACCCAGCTCGTCGCAGAGCCGTTTGGCGTAGGCCACGCACTCGTCCGGGGTGCCGTTGGCCAGCAGATCCGTGGTCATACCGCCCATGATGCACACATTGGGCAGCGCCTCCCGGAAGGCGAAGGGATCATCCTGCTCCAGATGGAACGTCAGGGTACCCTTGGGGTAATCCTTGAAATAATCGGCAAAGCGCAGGATGCTGCCCTCGGTGAAGATGCGCACATTCATGCCCTTTTCCGCGTAGGCATCCAGTAATTCCTTCATATGAGGCCAGTAGAACCGCTCGAACTGCTTTTTGTTCATCACGTTGTGAGCCAGCATCAGGATGGAAGAGTCGAAGCAGTATTTGTAGTTGGGACCCTTGCCATTCCGGATCTTCTCAATGGCCGGGGTAATCCGTTCGGCATCCCAGCGGTTAATGAATTCCTCGATCTGATCGGGGCTGCGGCGCATGGCAACGGACAGCTGCTGAATGCCCAAAAGGTTCGAGAACAGCTCCTCAATGCCCAGCACGATGGCGCCCATCATGGGATTGTTGGGGGAGAGCGAGGGCAGGCCGTACTGCTTTCCGGTGACGGAGGACATATGGAGGATGTATTTCACATAGCGCATATACTCAGAAAAGGTCTTTTTCCACACATCCAGGCCCTTTTCATCCCAGCTTTCGCCGTATTTCTTGGGCAGAATGACCTCCCAGGCGTATTTCGCCGGGTCGTCCAGATAGTCCATCAGGGTATCCACCGTGCAGTGCGCGTGGTCATGGATACCCACCACTTCTTCGTTATAGTAATAATAGCCCCCCTGGCCGAAGGCTTCGGTAACGGTAAACTGGTTTCGGATGCCCACATCCATCAGGCCGTCCACCGGATAGCGCTCCAGAAATTTGACCACAGTATCCTCCAGCACGTCAAAATTGGTCATGGCCTGATCCAGGGTATAGCCCGCGTCAAAAACCTTCCAGGTCACCACATTGGCAAAATGGGGAATCCGCTCTGTTCTTTTGAAATTGGCCGCGTCACGGAACAGCTGCACACGGCTCTGCTTCAGATCCTTTGCATTCATATCCTTCGCTCCTTTTTATGAACACGTTCAGGATAAGGATAGCACGATTCAAAATACCTGTCAATCAGGGCCGGAAAAGTTTGTATGGTTGCACCGACCGGGCAGGAAAAACTTATGCTGTTTGTCCATGGAATTGGGTTTGTCAAAATGCTATAATGATCCTACCAAATTCTGGAGGTTGTTATATGGAAGGTTTTACTCTGGGACTGGCGCTGGTGGATGCCATTCCTGTTCTCTCCTTTGGCATCAGCATGGTGATCATCGCAGGAAGATTTGATTCCCCCCTGTTTCTGATCGGCGCTGTTCTGAGTGTGCTGGCCGGCTGCTGCAAGGTGGCATGGAAGCTGGTACTGGGCATTGCGAAAAAGGATCTGCGGTGGCTGAACAGGCCCTTCCTGCCCATGCAGATTACCGGCTTCGGTTTTATCCTTGGAAGTGTCCTGACTTCCCTGACCCGAATTGACTGGCCCGGCGTTCTGAACGCCGTCACCGGCTTCCCCAGCATTGTTTTTTTCCTTGGCTGGTTCGGCCTGATGGGCTTCATGGGCTGGTACCGCAAGCACAAATTCAGCCAGACCGATGCCCATGCCAACTGGACAGCCCAGATCGTCAACGCAATCGGTCAGACCTGCCTTCTGCTGGGTATTTTGTTCGCAGGATAATATCCGCACCCCCCTTCCCAACGGAAGGCAGGTTCGGATTCTTTCTTATTTCATTGACGGAATACGCCCTGTTCCCAAAACTTTTGCCTTTTCTCACATTTTCTGGTATACTGGTATCATCCCGTTTCTGATGATAAAACAGGATATTCCGGTGTCAGGAAGGTGCGTTATGGCAAAAACATGTACAACCGAAAAAACTGCCCTCCGCCAGCGATGGATTGAGCATGGCTTGCTGGAGCTGATGCAGAAAACCAGATTCGAGGAGATTACGACAACCGATCTGTGCCGGCATCTGGCCCTGTCCCGGCGGTCCTTCTATCGCTACTTTGCGGATATGGACGATGTTCTGGATTCTCTGATTGACCATACCTTTCAGGATATGGCCATCACGGATACCGGTCTGACGGTTCCAGAGCTGGAGAGATACTATGACTTCTGGCTCCGGCAAAAGGCCCTGCTCAACGCCCTGGCATACAGCCGGCTGTACAGCAAGTTCATCCAGTACGCGCTGAAATACACCAATGAGGAAACGCTGAAGAACCATCTGTCCGTCAACGACCTGGGACTGGATCTGAGCCGGGAGATGAATCTGTTCGTCATCAGCGGCTTATCCTCCCTGCTCATCAGCTGGCACGGGGAGGGATTTCAGAAGTCCCCCAACCAGATGGCCCGGATCGCCTACCGGATGCTGTCCGAGCCCCTGCTGGTTCATCCGTAAAACCTGTCCGCCTGCACAAAACAGGCGGACTGTTTTTCTGCGTAAAATAGCACACTTGTGCCAAAGTGTGCGTTGTGTTTTGGCGAAAGCTCATTTATAATATAGTAGTAATACTATGCGTCCCGGACGCTGAAAAGGAGAATGTAACATGGCTGAGTATGTCAAGCTCCAGGCTGAGGGCCTGGAAAAACTCCGTGAAGTGAATCCCTGCCTGATTTCCTACAATGTGGAAATGACCGAGGTCACCGGCGGCACCTTCTGGAAGGCCTACACCGATGCCCAGATTGACGGCACCGAGCAGGTTCCCCCTCCCGATTTTTCCAAGGGCATGGGCGCCATGCACCAGTGGTACGACCCCATTGACACCACCAATCCCCGGCTGATCAAGCTGGCCAAGGAGCTGGGCGCCTGCTGGGTTCGTGTGTCCGGCACCTGGGCCACCCGTACCTACTACGATTTTGACGGCACCGGTATGCCCGAGGGCTACTTCAACCATCTGCGCAAGGAGCAGTGGGTCAACCTGTGTAACTTTGTCAAGGCAGTGGGCGGCCGGCTGAAGATCTCCGTTGCCAACTGCGACGGTCTGCACAGCCACGACGAGCCCTGGAATCCCAGCCAGGCCAAGCTGATCTTCGATCTGAGCCGGGAGCTGGGCTGTCCCATCGAGGCTGTGGAGTTCGTCAATGAGCCCAATATGCTCCAGAATACCGGCTTCCCCAAGGGCTATACCCCTGCTGACTTCCGCCGTGACCAGGATCTGTTCCACAAGTGGGTTCGGGAGAACTATCCCGAATGCACCATCATCGGCCCCTCCGATACCGACCCCAACGCCATGAGCGTGGATGCCGACGGCAATCCCCATCCCTGGGCCCAGGGCGGTGATACCGCAGGCATTGCCGCGGCTCTGGCCTACTGCTCCACCGGCGATCTGATGGACGGCTGCGAAGAGAAGCTGGACATCTTCTCCTACCACTACTACAACGGCGTGTCCGAGCGTATGGCAGCCATGATGCCCTCTGCCTTCACCCCCTTTGAGGGCTGCATGAGCGAGGAATATCTGGGCGCTGCCGCCCACACCGCCCGGTGCTTCCTGAGCTACCGGGACAAGTACGCCACCCCCGGCGGCGAGATGTGGGTCACTGAGTCCGGCGATGCCGGTGCCGGCGGCCACACCTGGGCCTCCACCTATGCCGAAGTTGTCCGTACCCTGAACGAGATCGGCTCCTTCGTCACCGTCACCGACGGTGTGATCTTCCACAATACCCTGGCTTCCTCCGACTACGGCTGGCTGAAGCACGGCACCTTCCTGCCCCGTCCCAGCTACTTCTCCGTGCTGCTGTGGAAGAAGCTCATGGGCAACACCGTCTATGCTTCCGGCGAAGCCATCCGCCCCGGCGCCCATGTGTTCTGCCACAACCGGGCCGACGGCAAGGAAGGCAAGGCCTACCTGGTGATCAACACCTCCTGGACCGAGCCCACCACCGTGGAGCTGCCCGGAGAGGCAACCGTCTACGCCCTGACTGGCAAGACCGGTATGCGCAGCCGCACCATGTGCCTGAACGGCCGGGAGCTGATGCTGGGCGAAAACGACGAGCTGCCCGAGCTGACCGGCGTTCCTGCTACCGGCAAGATCGAGGTCGCCCCCGGCGGCTGTACCTTCATCGTCCTGTAACGAAGCCCTTTGCCAGGAAAGCACCCCGAAAGGGGTGCTTTTTTTGCCGGAACGCCAGGGGCCCGGGCGGAGGAATGCTTTGTCCGGCGGACATCTGGCCGTCACAGGTGAATATGAACAATTTCCGGTGCAGTTTCCGCCGAAAGCTGTGTATATAAAACAAATAACCGGAAGCCCTCCGTAAAAACCTTGCAATATTGGAAAAGTATGACTATAATGGAACACAATTCTTTATCGTAGTAAAGTCACGATGAGAATGGAGAGAAAACAGGAGGAAAAACAATATTATGAAACGTTTACTGGCACTTTTACTGGCAGCGGTCATGGTTCTGGGCCTGATGGCAGGCTGCGGCCAGACCCCCAGCGGCGGCGAGACCAAGCCTGCCGAATCCACCCCTTCCAATCTGGAGGGCAAAACTGACGAAGAGATTCTGGACGCAAGTCAGGACATTCTGAACGGCCGTGAGCTGGCCACCACTTATCAGACCTACTTCTCCACCTCTTACGCTTCGCTGAACTACTTCAGCACTTCCTACGCAACGGTCCGTGAGATCGTCTCCAACTGCGTGGACGGTCTGGTGGAGCCGGACAAGTACGGCATTTACGCAGCCAGCCTGGCTGACAGCTGGGATCACAACGAGGATTACACCGTCTGGACCTTCCACATCCGTGAGGGTCTGAAGTGGATCGACCACACCGGCGCTGAGACCGAATACGCCCTCACCGCCCAGGACTTTGTGGACGGCATCCGCTACATCGGCGATCCCCTGAACGGCGCCTATTCCATGCGCGTGGTCCGCAACCTGATCTCCGGCCTGTATGACTACTACTGGGGCCTGGATGACATCGACTGCGAGATCGACACCGAAACCAACCGTGAGGATCTGGTGGCCCGGTTCGACGAGATCGTCGGCGTCAAGGCACTGGATGAGTACACCGTGGAGTACCGTCTGGATTCCAGCGCGCCCTATTTCCTGTCCCTGATTGAAAGCAGCATGCTGCTGTTGCCCATCGAGTACGAGTACGCTCTGGCTCTGGGCGATGACTTCGGCGTGGACAATGAGCATATGCTCTACTGCGGAGCTTACTACATCTCCGAGTTCAACCGTGACAAGAACATCACTCTGACCAAGAACCCCCACTACTGGGATGCTGAGAAGGTGTATCTGGAGACCGTCGAGTACCAGATGATCGCCGACGGCACCACCTCCGTGGAGATGTTCAAGCGCGGCGAGCTGGACTACACCAGCGTGGAGTCCGAGGAATATCTGACCCTGGCAGACTCCGAGTGGGGCAGCTATCTGATCCCCAACGAGTTCAGCCTGAGCACCAACTACCTGTGGCTGGACTTCGTGGGCGGCAACGGTGAGTTCCGTACCTTCGTTCAGAACGAGAACTTCCGCAAGGCCCTGCAGACCGCCGTCAACCGCATCGTCTGGGCCCAGCTCCGTGAGCCTGTGGACCCTGCCCGGATTGTCCGCAACACCATCAACGCCGAGGGTGCCATCTTCAACTCCCAGGGCGTGGACTACACCGACCTGGAGCCTCTGGCTGCCATCAGGAACACCGACTACAGCGCTGATCCCAACGCCGCCCGTGCCTTCATGGAGGCCGCCATCGCTGAGCTCTGCGATGAAAACGGCAAGATCATCGGCGTGGAAGCCGGCACCGTGGATTACCTGCCCGTGATCTCCACCGAGATCGACGGCGCTCTGCCTGTGACCCTGATCTACGTGGGCACCGACGACGAGAGCGAAATCATCATGGCCCAGCTCTTTGAGACCATGGTGGAGGCCGCCATCGGCGCCGATTACATCGACGTTGTCTGCGCCTTCGACACCAGCGGCAGCTTCTACAGCACCGTCGGCGGCAGCAACGACGGCCCCTTCAACTACGACATCTACTTCGACTCCCTGTCCACCGGCTACGCCGATCCCTCCGGCATTCTGACCAGAATCGGCACCGAGGAAGTGGAGAACGTGGGTGCCTACATCGTTCCCGAGTACGATGCCCTCATTGAAAAGGCTCTGAATGCAGAAACCTTCGACGAGCGTCTGCAGTACTTCGCCGAGGCCGAGGCATTCCTGCTGGAGGGCGCTTACATGATCCCCGTCATGTCCAGCCTCCGCGGCTACCACATGACCTACGAGGTTCCCTACACCGCTCCCTATATGCTCTACGGCAACGTCCGCTACAAGGGTATGCAGGTTCTGACCGAGCCTCTGACTCTGGAGGAGTACCAGATCCAGGCCGCCGCCTGGGAGATCGCCCGCGCCGCCGCGCTGGCCGCACAGGAGTAAGCTGACCTCCTTCCGCCAAACAAACAGGAGACTGCTCATTGCCCCAGGGCAGTGGGCAGTCTTTCCTTATCCTTCTGAAAGGGGGCGACCCGATTGAAAAAATACATCGCCCAGCGCGCGCTGCGATCTCTGATCACCGTGTGTCTGGTGTTCGTGGCGGTGTTCATGCTGCTGCGGTTTATGCCGCTGGAGGGCTATTTCTCCGATGAAATGATCAAGGAAGCGGACGAGGCCACCCGTATGACCTACCTGCGGAATCTGGGACTGCTGGATCATCCGCTGAAGCAGCTTTGGCGATTCGTGAAAAATCTGTTCCAGGGCGATCTGGGCCGAAGCCTTACCGTCTATCCCAAGGTGCCCATCTCCACCCTGCTTGCGGAGAAGATTCCTGTCACCGCTGCCTTCGGCTTTGTCAGTATGCTGCTCGGCATCGTGTTCGGCCTGTCCCTGGGTCTGGTGATGGTCCGCACCAAGGATCGTCTGGGCGACCATCTGGGCAACGGCTTCATTCTCGTCATCCGGGCGGTGCCCAGCATCCTGTATCTGTTCGTGATCCAGGTGTATGTGTCCGCCGCCTTTGACCTGCCCATGCTGTTTTACGAGGACCGTCCCGGCTCCTGGATTCTGCCCACCATCTCCCTGTCCCTGGGCAGCGTGGCCTGGTACGCCCTGTGGCTGCGGCGGTTCATGGTGGACGAGCTAAACCAGGATTATGTGAAATTCGCCCAGGTCAAGGGCCTGTCCAAATCTGCCGTCAACCGGCGGCACATCTTCCGCAACGCCATCATTCCCCTGGTGATCTACCTGCCCAGCGACCTGCTGCTGATCATCTCCGGCTCCCTGGTCATCGAAACCCTGTATTCCATCCCCGGCACCGGCGGTCTGCTGACCACTGCCATCAAAAACCAGGACAACAATCTGGTTCAGGTGCTGGTGCTGATGTACGCCGTGGCTTCCGTGGTGGGTGTGTTCCTGGGCGACCTGCTGGTGGCCTTTGTGGACCCCAGAATCAAGCTGACCCAGAAGGAGGAATGAACATGACTGAAAAACCCAATATGGTTCTGAATCCCGACAAATTCCGGGGGGCCGTGTTCGACCAGCTGGCCAGCGAGGACACGGGCTATTCCAATTACTCCTACTGGCGCTCCACCTTCCGCACCTTCTTCAAGAGCAAGGCCGTGTGCCTGCTGGTGGCCCTGGTGGGTGCCATCATCCTCATGAGTTTTCTCTATCCCATTTTCTCCGATACCGATCCCACCAAGATTTCTCTGATGTTCCTGGACTGGAACCAGAAGCCCTCCGCGGAGCACTGGTTCGGCACCGACCAGCTGGGCCGGGACATCTGGGCCAGAGCCTGGTACGGCGCACGGAATTCCTTCCTTCTGGGCTTCTGCATCGCCCTGTCCGATGTGGGCATCGGCATGATCGCCGGCGCCCTGTGGGGCTACAACCGGAAGCTGGACCCCTTCATGATCGAGCTGTACAACGTGATGACCAACATCCCCTCCACCGTGTATCTGGTGCTGCTGGCCTACATTATGAATACCAGCTATCTGACCCTGTTTATTTCCATGGCCTCCCGGGGCTGGATTGTGGAGGCCCGGTTCTTCCGGAACCGCATCCTCTCCATCCGGGACAGTGAGTACAACATCGCCTCCAAGTGCCTGGGCAGCTCCGTCTGGCGCATCGTGACCAAGAACATCATTCCCCAGATCATCAGTCTGATCATCATGGAGGCCGCCCTGTGCATCCCCTACTCCATCGGCAACGAGGTGTTCCTGGGCTTTGTGGGCGTGGGTATGCCGGTGGATGCCATCACCCTGGGCAACATCGTCAACCTGGGCCGGGCCTCCTTCACCCAGCATCCCTATCAGATGCTGCTGCCTGCCGCCATCCTGTGCATCATCACCATCGCCTTCTATATGATCGGCAACAAGTTCGCGGACGCTTCCGATCCCCGGAATCATGTGTAAGGAGGAGCCGCTATGAATCAACAGCAATCCGCTCCCATCCTCCAGGCCCGGGATGTGGAGATCCAATTTGACCTCCGGGGCAAAACCCTCACTGCCGTCCGTGGTGCCTCCATGGATCTGTATCCCGGCGAATCCCTGGCCATCGTGGGCGAATCCGGCTCCGGTAAGTCCGTGTTCACCAAATCCCTCATCGGTATGCTGGACAAAAACGGCCGTGTCACCGGCGGCGAAGTCCTGTTCCACGGGGAGAATCTGTTTTCTTACACCACCGAGGCCCAGTGGCTGAAGGTCCGGGGCAAGCGCATCGCCATGGTGTTCCAGGATCCCATGACCAGTCTGAACCCGGTGCGCACCATCGGCGAGCAGATCGCCGAGGTCATCACCTGGCATTTCAAGACCCCCCACCCGGAAGCCAGGCAGGAAGCCATTGAGCTGCTGCGCAAGGTGGGCATCCAGAATCCGGAGCGCCGGTACAATCAGTATCCCCACGAATTTTCCGGCGGTATGCGCCAGCGTGTGGTCATCGCCACCGCCATTGCCTGCCGTCCCGAGATTCTGATCTGCGACGAGCCTACCACCGCCCTGGACGTGACGGTGCAGGCCCAGATCATCCGGCTGATCCGGGAGCTGCAAAAGGAGCTGCGGATGTCCGTCATTTACATCACCCATGACCTGGGCGTGGTGGCCAGCGTGGCCGACAAGGTGGCTGTGTTCTACGCCGGTCAGGTGGTGGAACGGGGCACCGTTCAGGAGATTTTCCACAGCCCTGTCCATCCCTACACCAAGGCCCTGCTCCGGGCCCTGCCTCAGCTTGGCATCCGGGGCCACGAGCTGTACTCCATCCAGGGCACGCCTCCCAATCTGTTCAAGGAAATCAAGGGCGATGCCTTCGCCCCCCGGAATCCCGACGCCATGGAGATCGATTTTGAGGAGGAGCCCCCGGAATTCCAGGTCAGCCCCACCCATTTCGCAAAAACCTGGCTGCTGCACCCCCTGGCGGAGGAATACGCCCGGAGCCTTGCCGAACGGGACCGCCGCCGTCAGGCCGAAGCCGCCAGCACCCCGGCCCCTCCCTTTGACTACAGCAACGCGGAAAAGCTGCTGGAGGTCAAAAACCTCTCCGTCACCTTCAAGGGCAGAGGCTCCAGCTTCCGGGCCGTGAACAACGTGAGCTTTGACATCTACAAGGGCGAAACCCTGTCCCTGGTGGGCGAATCCGGCTCCGGCAAAACCACCATCGGACGGGCCATCATGCGCATCTACAACAGCAACACCGAAGGCGATATCCTGTTCCACGGGGAAAAGATCAACGGCAAGCTGATCAAGCAGCAGCTCAAGGAGCTGCGGATGAAGATCCAGATGGTGTTCCAGGACCCCATGGCCTCCCTGAATGACCGGGCCAAGGTGGATTACATCATCTCCGAGGGCCTGCACAACTACCGCCTGTACGACAGCGAGCAGCACCGCAGGGACAAGGTAGGCTCCATCATGAGCAAGGTTGGCCTGTCCCCGGATTTTGCCTCCCGGTTCCCCCACGAATTCTCCGGCGGCCAGCGTCAGCGCATCGGCATCGCCCGGAGCCTGGTGATGGACCCGGAATTCATCGTGGCAGACGAACCCATTTCCGCCCTGGATGTGTCCATCCGGGCCCAGATCATCAATCTGCTGAACAAGCTGCGGCAGGAACGGGATCTGACCTACCTGTTCATCGCCCATGACCTGTCCGTGGTGCGGTTTATCTCCGACCGGATCGCCGTCATCACCCGGGGCCAGATCGTGGAGCTTGCCGACTGTGACGAGCTGTTCGAGCATCCCCTGCATCCCTACACCAAGGCCCTGCTGTCCGCCATTCCCTATCCCGACCCGGATGTGGCAGGCAAAAATGAGCTGAAAACCTACGATCCCTCCGCCCACGATTACAGCACCCACGAACCTCAGTGGGAGGAGATTGTCCCCGGTCACTTTGTGCTGGGCAGTCAGGCGGAGCTGGAAGGCTACCGCCGGGAGCGGAGCCTATGACCCGGGAGGAACGGAAGCGGTATTTCCGGCTGATCTACGCCAGAACCTTCCGGCTGTTCAGCCTGGGGCTGGTGCTTTCCGCCATCGTCGGAGGGCTGTACGGCGATACCCTGCACACCGTCTGGGCGCTGTGCGCAGTGGGAAGCGTCCTGCTGTGCCTGGGCTGGTTTTCCTATCTGAAGCTGGAGGGCATGGGCATTTTCAGATTCCAGTCCCATTCCGGCTCCGGCAAAGTGCCCTACATCCACCGGCGCTTCAAGGACAGACGGCCCCACCGTCCTGCCTTCCGGAAGGACAGCCGGGACTTTGACGACGACCTCACAGCCGCCACCGCCGTGGACGAGTCCCCCTTCTCCCAGCGCCAGACCGGAATGGCCCAGGTCTGGGCCAAAGCCGCGGCAGGAGCCCTGCTGCTGCTGGTGTCCTTTGTTATTTAACGTTCATTACGACTGCGCCGTCCGGATTTCCGGCGGCGGAAGGGAGCGCGCTATGCGAATCACAAACGGAATTTTGCTGACCATGGAGGGTCAGAACTATGAAAACGGCTATGTGGATTTTGAAAACGGTGTGATCACCGCCCTGGGAGATGCCGCCAAGGCCCCGGCTTATGCCGGGGAGATCCTGGATGCCCAGGGGGGCTACATCCTGCCCGGCCTCATTGATGCCCATTCCCACATCGGCATTTCCGAGGAGGGCTTCCGCTGGGAGGGCGAGGACTGCAACGAAACCACCTCCCCCGTGACCCCGGATCTGCGGGCCATGGACGGCTTCTATCCCTTCGACATCGCCATTCCCAAGGCCCGGAGGGCAGGCGTCACCACCGTAGTGGTCTGTCCCGGCAGCACCAACGTCATCGGTGGTCAGACCGCCGCCATCAAGCTGGCCGGCACCGACGTGGAGGATATGGTTCTCAAGTCCCCCTGCTCCATCAAGTGCGCCATGGGCGAAAATCCCAAGCGGAACTACGGCGAGAACAAGGGCCGCTCCCCCATGACCCGGATGGCCACCGCCGCCATTTTCCGGAACACCCTGACCAAGGCTCAGCGGTACCTGGCAAAGAAGGAAGCCGGGGAGGATCTGTTTGACCCGGAGATGGAGGCCCTGATCCCCCTGCTGAAACGGGAAATCCCTGCCCACATCCACGCTCACCGCAGCGACGACATTCTCACCGCCCTGCGGATCGTGAAGGAATTCAACCTGCGCTGCTCCATCATCCATACCACCGGCGGCGGAGCCATCGTGCCCCAGATCGCCGCGGCAGGCATCATCCCCATTGTTGGCCCCTGCACCGGCCCTGCCGGTAAGCCCGAAACCGTGGGCGGCTCCCTGGCCCTGGGCGCCAAACTCCACCAGGCCGGTGTGGACTTCTGTCTGACCACCGACCACGATGTGGAAGCCCTGTGGTTTTTGCCCTATTTCGCCTCCATGACCGTCCGGGAGGGCCTGGACGAGGAGAGCGCCCTCCGGGCCATCACCATCAACGGCGCCCGGGCCGCCGGAATTGAGGACCGGGTTGGTTCTCTGAAGGTGGGCAAGGACGCAGACATTGTGGTGTTCTCCGGACACCCCTTCCACTATCTGACCAAAACCACCGCCGTGTTCATCAACGGCAAACGGGAGGACTGACAGCATGACCCTTCAGGAAGCGGTGGCCCGGGTTCTGCCGGAGGCCATCGAAATGCGCCGGTATCTCCACAGCCACCCGGAGCTTTCCGGACAGGAGCAGGAAACCCGGGACTATATCTGCCGGAAGCTCACCGACTGGGCCATCCCCCACCGGCTCTGCACCCGGAATCTGGGTGTCATCGCCGACATCGGCAGGGGCAGTCCCTGCATCGCCCTCCGGGTGGATACGGACGCCCTGCCCATCACCGAGCAGACCGGGCTGGACTTCGCCTCCCGGATTCCCGGGATCATGCACGCCTGCGGACACGATGTCCACACCGCCGTGCTTCTGGCGGCGGCAAAGCTGCTGAAGGCCCGGGAATCGGAGCTGAAAGGCACCGTAAGACTCCTGTTCCAGCCTGCGGAGGAAACCACTGGCGGCGCATCCGACATGATCGCCGAAGGCTGCATGGAGAACCCGGCGGTCACTGCCGTCCTGGGCTTCCATGTGGACCCCACCCTGGCCCCGGGGTATGCCGCCTTCTGCTACGGCACCATGAACGCCGCCGCCACGGATTTCACGCTGACGGTTCTGGGCAGGGGCTGCCATGGCGCCCGCCCGGATCAGGGTGTGGATGCCATTGTGGTGTCCGCCCAGCTCATCACCGCCCTGCAAAGCCTGGTCAGCCGCAGCATCTCCCCCACCGCCTCCGGCGTTGTCACCATCGGCACCATCCAGGGCGGCACCAAGGAGAACATCATTGCCGATTCCGTCACCATGACCGGCACCATCCGGGCTCTGAATCCGGAAACCCAGTCCCATCTGAAGGACACCCTCCGCCGGATGGCGGAACACACCGCCGCCGCCTTCGGCGCGGAGGTTCAGCTCAAAATGGATGACCTGTGCCCGGCGCTGATCAACGACCAGGCGCTGACCAACCGGCTCCTTGCCCTGTCCCGGGAGCTTTTGGGCGAGGAGCAGACGGTGCTGATGCAGGAGCCCAGCCTGGGTGCCGACGATTTCGCCTTTTTCTCCAGCCACACCCCGGGCTGCTACTTCAACGTAGGCGCCCGGACAGAGGGTCTGGAGGGTCAGGCCCTCCACAGCCCCAGCTTCGTTCCCCACGAGGGCTGTATGGAAACCGCCCTTCTGCTGCTCACCGGCGGCGTGCTGTCCCTGCTGTAAGCCGGGGACACTAACCACTGCGCCAGAGAAATGGGAGTTTGGCGGCGAGTCGCCGCTGACAATTCGTGCGTTATTGCACCGGAAAACGCCATGCAAGCGGAAACCGCTCGAACACAGCATTGGTAGTCAAATTGGAGTTTGTAGGGGTATATGGTATCACCCATTGTAGGGCGGAGGCATGCCTCCGCCCTACAGAGGATGATCCAGCAGCCCAATGAACTGCAATTTGACTCGCAATTCCTTGTTCGGGCTTTTTTCACGCCGGACAGCTCCAGCGGCCATCGCGCCCCAATCCCCGTCCCGGTGCGGAATTTAAGAAATTCTTAAGGCTTTCCCTTCTTTTTTCTTAAGAAATGGCAGGGTATAATATGGTCACAACGGAGAATGCCCATGGAAATGTGTTTTTTTACTTCCCATTGGAGCGCAATTGTGATATAATAATAGAGAATCTCAACAATACCATATCAGGAGGACTGCGGCACATGAATTGGATCAGAGAGATGTTCACCAATCCCTTCCTGCTCACCAGCCTTTCGTCCTGGTTCATTGCCCAGGTCATGAAGGTGATCATCAATTACACCATCCACAAAAAGATTGTCTGGGAGCGGCTGATCGGTGACGGCGGTATGCCCAGCGGCCATTCTGCCACCGTGTCCTCCCTGGCGCTGATGAGCGGTCTGGTCTACGGCATGGGTTCCTTCCAGTTCGCCATGGCGGCCATTCTGGCGGTGATCGTCTGCCACGATGCCACCGGCGTCCGGATGGAAACCGGCAAGCAGGCCATGGTCATCAACGAAATGCTGGACACCTTCGAGCGGATGAAAATGGGCACCCCCTCGGACATCGTGCTGAAGGAATTTGTGGGCCACACCCCCATCCAGGTGGCCGCAGGCATCAGCATCGGTCTGCTCAATGCCCTGTTCATGCATTTTGTGGTGTTTGCGTAATAATCAGAGCGTGCCTTAAAAACCAACTTCGAAAAGTTGGTTTTTTCGGGTTTTATTGAACGCGAAGGAAAACCCTGACGGTTTTCCCTCAAACTCCCTTTCCCTCCGAAATCTGAAAAGAGGGTTATCTGACAGTCCGAGGGCGTGCCTTTCTGCAGGGCACGCTCGTTTTCATTGGATTTCTCTTGATTTTTTCCCGGACGGCTGATATAATGGCAAAGCAAATAGGGAGCAGTACTCAAGTGGTCGAAGAGGCGTGACTCGAAATCTCGTAGGACATGAAAGTGTTGCCAGGGTTCAAATCCCTGCTGCTCCGCCAAATAAGAACCATCATCCGTATACAAACGTATGCTGATGATGGTTATTATTGTATGTATTGTTTTTATAGAAAAGATGAAATACAATATTCATACAGACGTACTGATCGATAAACTTGAATTTAGGTTATCGGCTTTACTCAGCTTGGCTCTCCCTTTGGGAGTAAGCGAAGTGCAGTCGCGGTAGTAACTGAGAGGGTATTTTCCCTCTCCGCCCCCTCTGGGGGCACCTTTCCCAGAGAGAGAGGCAAGAAGAAGTATTTGATTGCTTACTAAAACCGATAGCCTAAACTTGAATTTGACGAGGTGAGAAAATGGCAACTGGAATTATGATAGTGGGTTCTTCTGGCGCAGGGAAAACAACGCTTGGCGAACTTGTGGCAAAGGAATTGGGTTACACTTTTGTGGATATTGATGAGTATATATGGCGGAAAGATACGGAGATTCCTTTTTCTGTAATGTATCCGCGGTCTGAAAAGATTAGCCGCTTGATGGATGCTATATCGCAGTGTAAACACTTTGTAATGGCTGGCTCTATGGATTCGTTTCATGAACAATTTGACCCATTTTTCGAGTTGGTTGTTCATTTACATACGGATGCACAAATCCGTGCGAAGCGTGTCCACGAGCGCGAACTGCAGCGGTTTGGCAAACGCATTTTGGAAGGTGGAGATATGTATATTGAACACCAAAAATACTTAAATGATATCTCTGGGTATGATTTTGGAATTGGTGGATGTACATTGCAACAACATGAACTATGGCTACAATCTCTGAAATGCAAAGTAATGAAATTAGATGGTGCAAATGCTTTGAAGGACAATATGAGTAAAATAATAGAAGCATATAGAAACCAATAAATTATGATTTGGCGAGCTGTTCCGCGGAGAAACCACCTTGCCTCTCCCTCTGGGGGTAAGCGAAGCAGCCCCACAAATCGCAATTTATCGTTTTTCCCTATAAAACGGGTGTGCCGCGGCTGCGGCACACCCGTTAATTTTTGATTGATCAGCCGGAAATCTTCCGGGAATTCCGGATCACCTGCTTGTAGAATTTCACGCCGTAGGCCAGGGCACCCTGGTAGATGTTCTCATTCAGACCGTGGACGGAGCCATACTGCTGCTCGTCGATGTACAGGGGGGCAAACCGGATGCAGTTGGGGCAGATTTCCTTGAAGAACTTGGCATCGGTGCCGCCGGTCATCACATAGGGGCTGACCTGGACACCGGGGTAAACCTGACCGCAGACCTCCTCAATCAGATGGAACTGCCTGGACTGATAGTCCACCACGGGACAGGGCTCGTCCTGGTACAGCACCGTGGTTTCGATGTTGTATTTGCTTGCCATGGCACTCACCGCGGCAATGGACTCCGGGCCGGGCTGATGGTGGATCAGCCGCATATTGCCGGTGACATAGGCGGTCTGGGGCAGCACATTCAGGCCGTCGGAGCCCTTGGCCGTGGTAAAGGCCAGGGTGGTGCCCATCATGGCACCCACCGCAGGGCTGATGCTGGGCAGCACAGCGGTGAGCAGGGGCCTGAACAGCCACAGGTTCGCCATCACCAGCTTCATCGGGAAGATCATATTGGGCGCCAGACGGCGGAACATCTCCACCATGGTGGGACTCAGCTCCTTGCGGAAGGGAGAATGGTCCTCCGCGTCCGCCATGAACCGGCCCAGCCGGACCAGGGGGGTATCCCTGGTGGGGGCGCTGGCATGACCGCCGTTGGAACGGGCGGTGAATTTCACATCGGCGTAGCCCTTCTCCACCACGCCCACCATGGCGTACAGGCCGGATACACCGGCAATGGGCGCCTGGAGGATCATGCCGCCCTCGTCCAGCACCAGGCTGGGCCGAACACCGTGATCCTTCAGCCACTGGACAATGGCAGGAGCGCCGGGGCCGGAGATTTCCTCCGTGCAGGAGGAGGCAATGTACACATCCCCGTCGGGGGCGTAGCCCTCGGCGATCAGCTCCTCCAGGGCGGAGAAAATGCAGAACAGGCTGCCCTTGGTATCCACAGTACCCCGGCCCCAGACCCGGCCGGTTTCATCAATGTGACCGGAGAAGGGAGCCTGCTCCCATTTGCCGCCGGCTTCCACCACATCCTGGTGGCTCATCAGCACGATGGGATCTGCCAGCCGCTTTCCGGGCCACTTGTAGAGCAGACTGCCGTCGAATTCGTGGCGCTCGCAACGCTCATGGACCAGGGGGAACAGCTCCGCCAAAAGGGCGTGGAAGGCATGGAATTTTTCCTCGTCATACTCTCCCCGTTTGGAGATGGTCTCGCACTGGATCATCCGGGAAAGCCTTGCGCCGTAGCGCTGATCCTCAGGGCCGTTATGCAGATCGATCCTGGCATTGGCCGCCGCCGTAGGCTTGAGCTGTACCGCCCGAACCACACAAATCGTCAGCAGCACAGCAATCAGCGCCAGCAAAATCAAAAGGAATGTGAGCATTGTAAAAGACTCCTTTCAGAGGTTGATGTTCAAATTGGAGTTTACGGGGACGCTCCCACGGGCAATTCGCCGCCAAACTCCAATTTTTATAGCTTATCCTTCTTCCACAGCAGATAGCCCAGCACCAGAGCCAGGGCGCCGGTGGGGAGCATCATGGTGCCGGTCTGGTTGATCAGACTGGGCATGGAGATGCACAGCAGGCTCATCAGCACCAGAGGCGGCGCGGACAGGCGAATGGATTTTGCGAAATACTTCAGACCCAGCGCGCCGAACAGGGCAGGCACCACATTGTCAAAGGCAGGCTGGAGGGCCGGACTTTGCAGCACCGGCTGCAGGGGTACCAGAAGCACCACACCCAGCAGAATCACCAGGGTGGTGGTGATGGCGCTGACTGCCACGGCGATGGTGGTGATGATCTCATGCTCGGCGGTGCCGGGCTGGGTTTTCGCGATGTTGGCGGCGTTCATGGCGCAGGGAATCCGCATATTGGTCACGTTGCCGGTGATAAAGCTCAAGTAGCTGCCTCCGGTGCCCAGCATGGGGGTGTAGACCAGAAATTCCACCACAGCGGTGGGATAATAGATGATGCCCACCTTCAGCACACCGCTGAGGAACCCTGCCCAGTTGGGGCTCAGGCCGTTCATCAGACCGAAGGCCACGGGAACCATCAGCAGCAGTCCGATCATCAGCACCATGGTGATCCGGCCCAGGCGGTGGAGGGAATCGGTGAATTCCTTGAAAATCTTCTGTTCTTCCATTGCCTCCGCCTCCTTACACAAACAGGCCGATGACCACGGCGCAGGCCATGGCGATCAGCATACTGGCCGCCAGGGAGAAATTCTCCAGCACGGCCTTGCCCTTTTTCTGAATGAAATACTCGAAAATGCCCATCACAGCACCGGCGATGAGGGCCACAATCAGGCTCATGCCCTCCCCGTGGACGGCCTTGCCCACGTAGCTTCCCACAAAGGTGGCACACAGACCCACGAACATGGCAGTGGTGGCGTGAGCGCCGAAGCCGGGCTTGCCGGAGCCTTCCGCCTTGGGCTTGGCCTTCAGCTTTCCCAGGTAGCCCTTCAGGAAGAAGATGCAGCACAGAATGCCGCCCAGGATGCCCACGGTCATCACCAGGGCGATGGTGATGAAGGCCTGGGGTGACAGCTCCTCCAGCCGCAGGCCGGACAGACCTGCCGACTGGGCGGCGATCTCCGCCACATTCAGCTCATACTGGAGTGAGCCGATGACGCTCAGACGGAGCCAGCTCATCGGCACGCCCAGAGAGCCTGACAGGGCGATGACGCCCAGCAGAATGCTGATGCTGGGAAGCAGGGTGAAGGTGGCGCTGGAAGTAATGGCCCTGCGCAGCACCTTCCTGTCCATGCCCAGCTTCAGGCCGGCACGGTAGCTTTTGATGAGAAACACGAAACAGACGGCGGTCATCACCGTCAGCACGATGGCCACCAGCAGATAAAGCTGGGGCGCGTTGACGGCGGACAGATATTCAGCCATGGTATAATCCCTCCCGGATTTAGGGAAGCTCTGATGAAATCGGCAAGAGGTGGTGGCGAGAGACTTTGCTTCGATGGAAAGTTTGAAAAGCGGAGGAATACTGTATGTATTTCCCGTTTTTCAAACTGCACCAGCGGAGCAAAAGATCCGCCATCCACCCGAAGGCGATTTATTCAGAGGTTCCTTAGATACGTCCATCATACCACCCTTTCCAGAGAATGTCAAAAAACTTTCCTGGCGAGTCGCCGGTAACAATTCCTGCGATTGTGCGTCGGAAAACGTCATGCGAGCAGAAACCGCCCGAACACAGCATTGGTGGTCAAATTGCGATTTGACGGGCGAGGTGTCCCCACCCGGCAAAAACAGACGCCCCGAAAGGAGCGTCTGTTCTCTGGATTACTGTCCGCTCTTAAACAGGGACGCAGGCAGGATGTCCACATTGGCCCGGTGGACGTAGACCAGCTTGCCGTCGATGTTGATCAGCGTGGTCTTGGGCAGGTCGCCGGGGATCTCGGTGTAGCAGCTGTCGCCCTGGAACAGGCCGATGGGGGTGCCGTTCTGGCTGGACACCAGCACCACCAGCTTTTTGCCCATGAGATTGGCGTAATGGTTGATCTTCCGGTCCACCGCCATCAGTCCGGTGCTGGAGGAGCCGCCCTCCATCTCCGTCGGAACCTGGAAATCGGTAATCATATCCACGCCCTCCTGGGCGAACACCAGGGTGGAGCCCACATGATGCCAGGATTTTCCGTCGATGGTGATGTCAATGTAGCTGGACACTTCGCCGTATTCATCCAGCTCACAGTCCATGGTCACCCGGTCGCCGTGAACGGTGAACACCAGATTGCCGAAATTGTCATACTGGCGGATCTCATAGCCCTTGCCGAAGAGCTCACCGGTCAGGGTATTGAATACCTTGCTGACAAAGGCGCAGCCGGACAGGCCCAGCACCAGGCACAGGGCCAGGGCAAAGGCCAGCAGCCGTGTGTATTTCTTCATAATGATCTTCCTTTCCACAGGGGATTGGAACTATTATAGCGAAAAACAGGAGAAAAAACAAGGGGGCAGCCTTCGCTGCCCCCAGTGGGTATTTGGAGAAAAATCAGAACATGACGGCCATGGGAGGACGGGCTGCTTCCAGCTCTTCCTTGGTGAAGCCGTAGGTCTTCATGTTGTACTCGTCGATGGCATTCCACAGACCCTCGTAGGTGCCGGCGTACAGAGAGCCGGGGCCTCCCTGGGTGATGCAGGGGATGAAGTACTTGCCGCCGAAGGGCTCAGCGCAGCGCTGGATGGCTTCCAGAGCGGCCTTGTCGCAGTCAGCCTGGGTCCAGCCGTCAAAGTCAACCTGCTTGTTGTCGATCTCGCCCATGATGGTGATCTGGCCGCCGTACTGCTTGATCAGCTCGGGGTTGTTGTTGGACTTCATGGCGCCCTGGAACACGTCGATGCCCATCTCGATCATGGTGGGGATCAGGTTTGCGCAGTAGGAGTCAGCGTGGTGAACCACGAACTCAACGCCGTGAGCCTTGTAGTAGCCGTAGATCTTCTTGTAGGGCTCCAGGAAGAATTCACGGAACATCTCGGGGGAGATGAAGGAGCTCTTCTCACTGCCCCAGTCGTCATGGTGGAACAGCATATCGGGATGCAGGTTCTCGCAGATGCCCTTGGCCAGCTCCAGCTCCCACTCGGTCAGGTAGTCGATCAGCTCGTGCATCTCATCGGGGTACTCATAGTAAGCCATCAGAGCCTCTTCGATGCTCATCAGGTGGTGGCACTGCTCGAACAGGCCGGGAGCCACGAAGACTGCCTTGAAAGCCTTGTCGGATGCGCCGGCATACATGCCCTTGCAGACATTCCACAGCTCCTCAGGGAAGTCCAGGGAGGGAGCCTTGACGTAGTCACGCCAGTTCTCGATGTCCTTCAGGACTATCTTGTCGGGGGTGTGGACGGGGAACTGACCGGGAACATTTTCGGGGAAGGAATTGGTAACGCCCCAGGCGTTGACCATGTCGGGATCACCCTTCTTCAGCAGGGGGGAAGCGAGCATGAAGGGGTGGAACAGCAGCTGGATGGCCTCATACTGATTGACCAGACGATCGGGGGTGCCGCCCAGAATGACCTGGCGCATGTTTTCTTTTGCAGTAAGCATGGAACATTCCTCCAATAATGTATTTTGAAACGCCCGAAAAACCGTGACTCCGGCGTTTTGTCAATTTTGACATAATTATCATATCACAGCAATATGCTTTCTGTCAATTACATCCAGAAAAACTGTGAAACCATCCAGTTTTTACCGCCTTTTTTTGTAATCCCCCAAGGGATGGTGCCTTCGGGCCGCCTGACAGCCAATACCTTCAGGTGCCTTCCGGCCAGAATGCAGGATCAACGTGCAACCATTGTAGGGGACGGCCTCCCGGAGGTCCCGTTTGGCAAGCTCCGATTGCCGCTTTGCAGCCACACCGGCTTTTGGGTCGGGACGTCGAGGACGCCGTCCCCTACGGTCGATTACAAAAGCACGCATGTTATTGCAAGTGTGACCGTAGGTGCAAAAAAAGGCCGCTCCCGAAGGAGCGGCCTGGGTGTTTTGGTGTGAAATTACACGCCGGAGTAAGCAGCGAAGCCGCAGTCGATGGGCAGGATAACGCCGGTGACAGCGGAAGCGAACTTGTCGTCGGTCAGGAACAGCATGCCGCCCAGCAGCTCGTTGGAGTCAACGAAACGGCCGGAGGGAGTGCCTGCCAGGATCTTGGCGGTACGGGCGGTGGGGGTGCCGTCCTCGTTGAACAGCAGAGCGCGGTTCTGGTTGGACACGATGAAGCCGGGAGCGATGGCGTTGCAGCGGATGCCGGTGCCGGCGAAGTGGGTAGCCAGCCACTGGGTGAAGTTGGAGATGGCAGCCTTGGCGCCGGAGTAAGCGGGGATCTTGGTCAGGGGGATATAAGCGTTCATGGAGGAGATGTTCAGGATGTTGCCGGACTTGCGCTCAACCATGTCCTTGGCGAAGACCTGAGTGGGCAGCAGGGTGCCCTGGAAGTTCAGCTTGAACAGGAAGTCGATGCCGCTCTGATCCAGATCGAAGAAGGTCTTCTGGCCTTCCTTGGCCTCGTGCTGGTACTCGTTGTCGGTGGTAGCACGGGGGTTGTTGCCGCCGGCGCCGTTGACCAGGATGTCGCAGGGACCGAAGTCAGCCAGGATCTGCTGATGAACAGCCTCCAGAACCTCCAGCTCCAGAACGTTGGCCTTGTAGCCCTTCATGATGAAGCCCTCAGCGGTGACTTCCTCAGCCAGCTTCAGGACAGCAGCCTCGTTCAGGTCCAGAGCAGCGACCTTAGCGCCAGCCTGAGCATAAGCGCGGGCCATATCGCCGCACAGAACGCCGCCAGCGCCGGTGACGACGACGACCTTACCGGTAAAATCATGGGTCAGGGGAAGATTCAGCATAGTAGATTACCTCCGAAATAATAATTGTGTTCTGTTTTGTGCAGATTAAGACGGGACTATTATAAGCGATATTTGTGCAAACCGCAATAGTGAATTGATGATTCTCTAAAAATTCCAATCTTTTTGTGCAAATCTTCCAATGGAGGAGGATTTCTTTTTTCACCTACGGAAAATGGGAGTTTGGCGAGGTGTTTCGATGATACCGTAGGGGACGGCGTCCTCGACGTCCCGACCCAAAATCCGACCTCGATGGGCGGATTTTGGGAAATACGGTGTGGTTACGAGGCGGCAATCGGAGATTGCCGAGCGGGTCGTCGA
>JAFVMW010000033.1 GCA_017506735.1 Oscillospiraceae bacterium
AGCTCTTCTCCCGTGGAGACCTGCGGGCGCTGAAATCCGCAGTTCAGGTCTTCTGATGTAGGTACTAAAAAATTATGGAAAAACACCCGAAGTCTTGACCTGACTTTGGGTGTTTTTGCTGCCTGTATTGGTTTTACCGAGGACTTTTCAACCGCAAAAGTTCGGATTTCTCCGGGTCCGTTTTTTTGCAAGTGGCAAACTCCGGTTATAGCATATTAGAAGATAAATGGTTAAACTGTTTTATTAAAAATTAGTATTACAGTTGCCCTGCGAGTTCAATTTGTATCGGTATGATTGCCACCGGCAATCATTGGGATTCTGGATTCGCTGCGCGGAGCACCACGCTCGACAACGGCATGGACAGTCAAATTGGAGTTTGTGGGAACGCCCCCACGGGCAATGCGTGCGTTATTGCACCGGAAAACGCCATGCAAGCAGAAACCGCTCGAACACGGCATTGGTAGTCAAATTGGAGTTTGGCGAGCTGCTGGAGCATCCTCTGTAGGGCGGAGGCATACCTCCGCCGACCACGCCACGATTTTCCTAATGGCCGGATCGATGCAACCGCCTTACCATTAAGCAAACCTTACTGCAAGGCGAAAGGTGGCCGGCGTGGGCATGCCCGTCCCCTGCGATTAGAAATGGAAGCGCAGTTTATCGACAGTCAAAAAGCGGAGCCAGCTGGCTCCGCTTTGGGTTTTTTGGGGTTATTCCTGGGGTTCCTCTACGCGCTGGAAGGCGGTGGGCTCGACGACGCCCTCCTGGAACATGTACAGGACACCGTCCTCAATGCTGTACTTCTCGCCAATCAGCTCCAGATTCCAGTTGGTGCCGCTATAGATCAGATCGCCCTCGGCGTAATAGACGTAGGTGAGTGCGTCCATGACGCCCAGCACCTGGTTCATGTCCATGCCGGACAGGTTCTCGGACATATATTCCTGAATGCTCATGCCGTAAGTCTCCAGGATCAGGGCATCGGCCTCCTCCCGGGTGTAGCCTTCGGCCTCAAGGCCGGCATAGGTGGCTTCCACGGACAGGTCGATCATCACCTGCAGGAAGGCATCGGGATCCTTCAGCTCCATGGACATCTTCATGGTGCCGTCATTGCGGAACTCCATGGTCAGGTACATGGTCAGCTCCATGTCGAAGTCGGGAACATATTCGGACATTTCCGCTCTCCAAATGCCGAAGAGCTGCTGGTTGTTGGCGGTGGTGAACCGGGGATCGGTGACGATTCGCTCGCCCTCGGTCTTGGCGCAGATGGAGCAGGTCTTGGGAGCCTCGGTGGTGGCGTCCTGCCAGTCATGGCCCAGAGCATCGCCCTCGGTCAGCTTGCAGGTGGAGCAGGTCTTGGGATTCTCACAGTCGGCCTCGGTCCAGCTGTGGCCCAGGGCTTCGCCCTCGGTGAGTGCGCAGCGCTCACAGGTCTTGGGGGCATCGCAGGTGGCGGCCATCCAGACGTGACCCAGAGCCTCTCCTTCGGTTTCGCCGCACTCGGCGCAGGTCTTGGGGGTAACGCAGTCGGCCTCGTTCCAGGTTTCATGCTTGCAGCCGCAGGCGCTCATGGTCAGCAGCAGCGCCAGGGTCAAAACGATCAAACAGATCTTCTTCATAAAAGGATACCTCTCTTTCTGAATTTGGTACTTGCATTGTATCAAATGCAAATCAAATATGCAAGGTTTTTGTTACAAATTGTTATTTTTAAGAATTCTTAAGAAATGAGAGGAGGGGAATGTGCTGACGCCCCTCCCGGGTTTGGGAGGGGCGTATACCATATGATAGTGTATTGCGGTCAGAGACCCAGCATCAGGTTCG
Organism: Oscillospiraceae bacterium; assembly: GCA_017506735.1. Taxonomy (GTDB): domain Bacteria; phylum Bacillota; class Clostridia; order Oscillospirales; family Oscillospiraceae; genus Faecousia. Next base: position 1,816 of record JAFVMW010000033.1, read on the forward strand.
CGAACATGAAATAGACCAGCAGGGACACGGCATCCACGATGGAGGTGATGAAGGGGGAGGCCATCACCGCCGGGTCCAGCTTCAGGGCCTGGGCACCGATGGGCAGCACCGCGCCCACCAGCTTGGCAAGCAGCACCGTTACCGCCAGGGAGCAGCAGACCACCAGATCCACCATCAGGGTAATGCTCTCGTTGCCCAGCATGATCCGGTCGATGAGCCAGATTTTGCCGAAATTGAACACCGCCAGCACCACGCCGCAGAGCACCGCCGTGCGGATCTCCTTCCAGACCACCCGGAGGATGTCGTTCAGCTTCAGCTCGCCCAGGCTCAGAGCGCGGATGATGGAAACGGAGGACTGGCTGCCGCAGTTACCGCCGGTGCCCATCAGCATAGGGATAAAGGCGGTCAGGGCCACCTGGGCGGCAAGGGCATCCTCAAAGCTGGTGATGATCAGTCCCGTGAAGGTGGAGGTCACCATCAGCAGCATCAGCCAGGGAATCCGGTGCTTGAACAGCTCAAACACGGAGCTTTTCAGATAGGGCTTTTCCGACGGGGTCATACCGGCCATCATCTCGATGTCCTCGGTGGCCTCGTCTTCCATAACGTCCATGGCGTCGTCGAAGGTGACGATGCCCACCATGCGGCTTTCGGCATCCACCACCGGCATGGCAAGGAAGTTGTATTTGGACAGCATCTGGGCCACTTCCTCCTGGTCGGTGGAGGTGGTGGCGAAAATCACGTTGGTGAGCATGATGTCCCGGATGGGGGTTTCATCATCCTCGGCAAGGAGCAGGTCCTTCACCGTCACCATACCCACCAGCCTTCGCTGGGAGTCGGTGACGTAGCAGGTGTAGATGGTCTCCTTGTCCACGCCCTGGCGGCGAATCCGCAGGATGGCCTCTTCAACGGTCATCTGGGGCCGCAGGGACACATATTCGGTGGTCATAATGGAGCCTGCGGAGTTTTCATCGTAGCGCAGGATCTGGTTGATGGCGAAGCGCATCTCCGGGTCGGCGGACTTCAGAATCCGCTTGACCACGTTGGCAGGCATCTCCTCCACCAGGGCCGCCGCGTCATCCACATACAGCTCATCCACAACTTCCTTCAGCTCGTTGTCGGAAAAGCCCCGGATCAGCAGCTCCTGGGCATCGATCTCCATTTCCACGAAGGTCTCCGCCGCCAGCTCCTTGGGCAGAAGCCGGAACAGCAGGGGAATTTTGGCATCCTCCAGGGAATCAAACAGGGCGGCGATATCGCTGGGGTTCATGGTGATCAGGATATCCCGCAGGGTGGAATACTTTTTGTCGTTCAAAAGGCTCAGCAGGGCCTTTTCAACGATCTCAAATCGTTCTGCCATGGGTTTTCCTCCTATTTTCGTTTTTTGCGAAGATCAGGAGCGAAACACACCGGGTCGATGTTACATAAGGGCGCACCACGGTCCGTGGTACGGATATCGTCGGCCGGATGTGCCGCCTGTACTGCCAGAGTCCATGGTTGCCCTCCTTTCAGAGTAAAGTTCATTTTGCCATAGCTACGTTCATTTTAGTCCTTTTTTGAAGGATTGTCAACCTTGACGGATGGGAATCGGAAAGATAAAATGAAGAAAAAAAGAAAGACAAATTGGAGTTTGTGGGGACGCCCCCACGGGCGAGTCGTGCGTTTGTGCGTGTGTAGCTGTCCTGCGAGTAAAAACCGCTCGAACACGGCATTGGTAGTCAAATTGGAGTTTATATGGGAGCGTGGAATAACCCATCGTAGGGGTCGGCGTCCTCGACGACCCGTTCGGCAATCTCCGATTGCCGCCTCGTAACCACACCGTATTTCCCAAAATCCGCCCATCGAGGTCGGATTTTGGGTCGGGACGTCGAGGTGGTGCTCCGCGCAGCGAATCAGAATCCTGGTGATTG
>JAFVMW010000034.1 GCA_017506735.1 Oscillospiraceae bacterium
CAGCGGCAGGATATTTATGCCCTTGTGGCAGATTTCATCGGGAGTCTGCCGACTGATGTCAAGGATTTCCTGGCCCCAGCATGGAAAAACGGAATTTCTGCGCTTAAATCGGGGTGCGAAGTTTGAGTAATTCAGATAACAGTTTGTAGGTGTGACGAGATACCCCATCGACGGTATCATCGAAACACCTCTCCAAACTCCAATTTGCAGAGATGTTGTTGTCGAGCGTGGTGCTCCGCGCAGCGAATCCAGAATCCCAATGATTGCCGGTGGCAATCATACCGATACAAATTCAACTCGCCTTACAATTACCGACGCGCTTGCGCACGAATTGTCAGCGGCGACTCGCCGCCAAACTCCGATTGATCAACGTTTTTTCAGCAGCACAAAATCGGCCAGCACCAGAATCGGCCGCCGCAGAGCATATTCATTGCCCAGCACAGGCACACGCTGGCGCAGGGGTTGGTTCCGTAGTGGAAGCCCCGGTAGCTCTGCGTCTGACGGCGGTATTCGTCACCGCCATGCTCCATCCGGTTCAGCGCGCCCAGGTATTCCGGATTGTCCGGCTCCATGGACACCGCCCGGCGCATATGCTCCAGGGCCGTGATCTGGTTTCCGGCGCCGTAATTGGCAAGGGCCGACAGATAATACCACTGGGCATCCCGTTTGTCGCTGTCCATCTGGTTCAGCACATTCAGAGCGTCCTGATACCGGCGGTAGCGGATGTAATTGTGGGCCGCCTGCTTGTAGGTATCCTGGTATTCCTGCCGGGGGTTCTGGTAATAGTAGCCCCGGTAGGTGCCGTAGCCGTAGGAATCGGCACTCTGGGCCTGGGGGCCGTGGTATTTTTCGGGATTCTTGATCTGGTCATAGGCAGCGTTGATCTGCTGCATCTTCTTTGCGGCTTCCGGGTCATCCGGATTGGTATCCGGGTGATATTGCCTGGCAAGCCGCCGGTAGGCCCGTTTGATCTCCTCGTCGGAGGCGTTCCGGTCTACCCCCAGCACCTCATAGGGGTCCATCCTGATTCTCCTTCCTGCTCTCTTTCTCATTTGCTCTGTACGCAAGCCATACGCCGCTGTAGAGGATGTTATCCAGGATTTCCTTATCCTGCACCAGGGGCAGCCGTTCAAAGGCATCTGTACAGGCCGCCATGGCCAGCACCAGATACTGCTCCGCGTCCTCAGCTCTCCCCAGGGCAAGCCAGGGGTTGTAGCGTCCGTGTTTTTTGTCCTGGGCCAAATCCATGGCCGCGTCGGCCAGATAAATAAACCGTCCCAGATGGAAACCCAGAACCCGAAGGGATTCTGCCCACAGATCCTCCCGGTAAACCATCAGCTCCGCCATCAGCTCACCGAAGGCATTGGCCATCCGGTCGGGGTCGGCGCAGTTCTCCGCCTCCAGACGGCTGAGCCGGGCGATAGAGGCTTCCATGGCAGCGCACTGCCGGGGATATTCCGCCCGGATTTCGGCTTCGTGTCTGCCAAACCGCCGGGCCATGATCCGCGCGGAGGTTTTCCCCTCGTCTGCCCAGTCATCCTTCGCCTTGAAGCAGGCCAGAACCACATTCATCCGGGCGGCATAGCGGATATATTCATTGTCCACCCACACATTGGGCTTCACCGGATGACGCAGGCACCGGTTCTGGCCGGACTGCTCCTCCGGCTCGTACAGACTCATCAGAAGCAGGGCCAGAAAGGCCATGTCATATTGCAGGGCCAGACGGCACACCGGGCCCTCCTGCTTTCCGATGGCACGGCAGATGCCGCAGTATACCGCCTTGTAGCGCCCTTTCTGTGCCTCGGTGAGTTCCTCCAGGGAGGCTGTTACAAATCCAAACATCTTGCGTTCACTTCCTATATGGGTATGCTACAGGGCAAATATGAACAGCCTGTAAACACCCCTGGAAATTTACGAAATAGACACAATTCCCCTTATTTTCGCCGCCATTGCTGGATCAGCCGGTTCACACCGCCGCCAAAAAGCAGAATGGACATACAGCAGTACAGCCACAGCATACCCAGAGCGATGGCATACACAGAACCGTAGAGGCTGACCTGATTTCCAAGGTTCTCCACATAAAAGGAGAACGCCCAGGAGAATACCTGCCAGCCCACCGCCGCCACCGCGGCCCCGGGCAGGGAATCGAAAAACCGGTTCCGCCGGTTGGGCAGCACCATATAAATGGCGGTAAAAATCACAATCTGGATCGTGAGCATCACCACTGCCCGCAGGTCGATGATCTGTCCCAGCAGTCCCACCAGCAGGCTGTCACCCAGATCAAGCCAGCTCATGACCACCGGGCCAAACACCTGCAGCACCAGGGTCAGCACCAGCAAACCCAGGAATACGAAGGTGTAGCCGAAGCTGAGAAGCCGGGTATACAGGATGCTCCGGTCCTCCCGGACACCGTAAATGTGGTTCAGCCCTGTCAGAATGCCGTAGATGGCCTTGCTGGAGGACCAGACCGACACCACCGCCGACAGTCCCAGCACCGCGTGGGAGGAGCTGTAGTAGATGTGGACGATCACCGTTTCCACCATGCCCATCAGCGCCGAGGGCACCACCTGCTCCAGCAGCTCCAAAAGATCCCGGGCTGAGTAGGGCAGATAGGGCACCAGGGACAGCACAATCAGCAGTATGGGGAAAATGGACAGCACAAAGAAGTAGCAGGCATTGGCTGCGTACACCGGAATCTGCATGGAACCGATCCGCTGGGCCGCCAGCACCAACGTATGAAGCCGGGGCTGCTTTTCTTCCACAGGGTTCCCTCCTTTCCTTCTCCCTCGGGACAGTCATTCAAATTGCAGTTTTACGCTGTCATTGCGAGGAGGACAAAGCTCGACGTGGCAATCCCCTCCGGGTTTCCGGATGCTTTCGGGGATTGCCACGCCAGTCTGCGGACTGGCTCGCAATGACATGCGTTTTTTTGATGCGTAGGGGACGGTTTGAATCAATGTGTGATTGCCACCGGCAATCACCAGGATTCTGATTCGCAGCGGGTCGCACCACCTCGACGTCCCGACCCATAATCCGACCTCGATGGGCGGATTTTGGGAAATGCGGTGTGGTTACGAGGCGGCAATCGGAGATTGCCGAACGGGTCGTCGAGGACGCCGACCCCTACGATGAGGTTTCTCATCCCCCACCAACTCCAATTCGACATACTCTTAGGGAAGCTCTGATTCAATCGGCAAGAGCAGATGGCGAGAGATTTTGGCCCAAATTGAAGTTTGGAAAGCGGAGGAATACTTTGTGTATTTCCCGGTTTTCAAACTGAAAAGTTGGGTCAAAAGATCCGTCAGCTGCCGCAGACGATTTATTCGGAG
>JAFVMW010000035.1 GCA_017506735.1 Oscillospiraceae bacterium
AGCCTGACGCTCACCGGCCTAAATTGCACCAGAATGCGTTCTCCTCCTAGGTGGGCGACAGCCCACCGTCGTCGTCGGCCTTTTCTGGCACAATTTATCCTCGCTGAGCATCTAGGCCGTTCTATCAAGAATTAGTATAAATCGGCAAGAGCGGATGGCGAGAGATTTTGGCCCAAATTGAAGTTTGGAAAGCGGAGGAATGCTTTGTGTATTTCCCGGTTTTCAAACTGAAAAGTTGGGTCAAAAGATCCGTCAGCTGCCGCAGACGATTTATTCAGAGGTTCCCAAGAGAAAGAAGGACGCTATGGAACAGGAACTGACCAACCGGCTCTGGGCTTTGCTCCAAAGCCAAAAGCTCCAGCCGGTTTTGCGCGGACATATGGTATCCGCAGACACCTATATCCCCGAGGGCCGACGGATTGCCATGCTGCTGCACAATCCGACGGGGCGTGTGGAGGCGCATACCAGAGATTATGTGGAGCTGCTATACCAGTGTGCCGGCAGAGGCGTTTACCAGGCCAACGACCGAACCCTGGAATTGAACCCCGGAGATCTGATGCTGCTGGGACAGAATACCCTGCTGACCCTGCCGGAGCAGGAGCGGAACGCCCTGACAGTCCGGTTTCTGATCAAGCCGGACCTGTTCGGTGCCGTGCTGATCCATTTGGGCACCGAGGAATCTCCCCTCCGGGAGTTTCTGCTGCGGTGTATGAGCCAGGAAACGCCTTACGGATATCTCCATTTTCGGGTGGGAGGTATGCAGGTGGTGGAGAATCTGGTGGAAAATCTGATTCTGCATTTGCTGGACCGTCCCGACAGCCGGCAGGCAATCCCGATGTATACCACGCTGCTGCTGTTTATGAATCTGGTGGAGCAGACGGACAAGCTGACCATCGGCATCCGGGAACAGATGACGGTGCTGCGTGCGCTGCAGTATATTGAGGTGAATTACGCCAATGCCAACCTGACCCTCATGGCCCAGGGACTCCATAGCGACGTATCCTGGCTCTCCCGTGAGATTCGGCGAAGGACGGGCAGGACCTTTACAGAGCTGGTGCAGGAACGGCGGCTGAATCAGGCGGCCTGGCTTCTGTGCAATACACGACAGAAGGTGTCGGATATTGCGCTTGCGGTGGGATATGAGAATATCAGCTATTTTCACAGAATCTTTGCCAAGCACTTCGGCTGCACGCCGAAGGATTACCGGGATTCTCATAAATAAATGGGAAGCCTTTTCCTGCTGAAGCGATTGCGAGAGAGGACACTTTTTCAACAAAATACAGACCTGTAAAAACAAACGGTTCTATGGCAAAATGATAGCATAAAAACCAGTATTAGAAGGGATGATCGAATATGAGCAAGAACAAGCAGAACCCCGATCTGGGCACCGGCTCGATGCCGAAGCTGATGGCGAAAATGGCCATCCCCACGGTGGTAGCCCAGGTTGTGAACCTGCTGTACAACATCGTGGACCGGATCTACATCGGACAGGGCGTGGGCGCGCTGGCGCTGACCGGCGTTGGCCTGTGTATGCCTCTGATGATGTTTATGAACGCCTTTGCCATGCTGGCAGGCACCGGCGGCGCGCCCCTTGCCGCCATTGCCATGGGCCGCAATGACAAGGAACGGGCGGATAAGATTCTGGCAAACTGCTTTACCATGCTGCTGATCTGCGCCGCTGGCATTACCGTCCTCTATCTTACCGCGGCGGAGCCTCTGCTGATGATGTTCGGCGCCAGTGAGCAGACCCTGCCCTACGCCATGGGCTACATGAACATTGTTTCCGTGGGCGCGGTGTTCACCCTGATCACCATGGGCCTGAACAACTATCTGACCACCCAGGGCTTCTCCACCTTCGCCATGATGACCACGGTGCTGGGTGCTGTGACCAACATTATTCTGGACCCCGTCTTTATTTTCGGCTTTGACCTGGGCGTGAAGGGCGCCGCTCTGGCCACCGTTATCAGCCAGGCCGTCAGTGCCACCTTCGTGGTCTGGTTCCTGACCAAGAGCAAGAAGTCCGTTCTGAAGATCAAGCTGCCCAATATGCGGCTGGAAGGCCAGGTCATCGGCCCCTGCCTGGCCCTGGGCATCTCCGGTTTTGTGATGGTGGCAACGGAATCCCTGCTGTCCATCTCCTTCAACTCCAGCCTCCAGCGGTTCGGCGGCGACCTGGCGGTGGGCTCCATGACCATCATCACCTCCTGCTCCCAGCTGGCCTCCATGCCTGCCTCCGGCATTGCCCAGGGCTGTCAGCCCATTGTGGGCTTCAACTTCGGCGCAGGCAAGCACGACCGTGTGAAGCAGTGCTTCTACCTCCAGCTTGCCATAGCTGGCGGCTATACCATCCTGTTCTGGCTGGCTTCCATGCTGGTGCCTCAGGTGTTCGTGCAGATTTTCAACAATGACCCTGCCCTGGTGGAGCATACCGTGTGGGCCATGCGGATTTACATGGCAGGCATCTTCTCCCTAGGCTTCCAGCTCACCTGCCAGCAGAGCTTCATCGCTTTGGGCCAGGCTAAGATCAGTCTGTTCATGGCCTGCCTGCGCAAGCTGATTCTGCTGATTCCTCTGATCTTCATTCTGCCCATGTTTTTCGAGAACAAGGTCTTTGCCGTGTTCCTGGCAGAGCCCGTCAGCGATATCATCGCCGCCCTGGCTACCACCGGAACCTTCTTCTTCCGCTTCGATAAGATCCTGAAGGAAGGCGCCAAGGCCGCCTGACATGGACGGGCGGCGAGTCGCCGTCAAACTCCAATTGGACAGTCCCCTGTAAAATGACAGAGCCGCCCGGGTGGGCGGCTCTTAATTATTGTGGAGATGATATGCAATACGTGTTTCCTGGGCCTGGAGATCAATTTGTAAATTCAGATACTCCAGCAGTAGCTCACGATCCTCAAATGTTAGTTTTTCCAGCAATGCTTCAAAGTCAGGCAGCAGCTTCCTGTGTTCCTCCAGCAGTTCCAGGTAATACGGGTCTGTACGGGTGAGTTCCTCCACTTGGCGCATCCCGTAATAAATCCACTTGTCCATCTGGTTTACTCCTTCCAATTTGATATTAAGGGATATACCCTTAAAAGTCAATAAGGGAATATCCCTTGCTGCATAATATCACTGGGTGATATTATGAATCAGAATCGATTGAAGGATCTTCGGGAAGATCGGGATCTGAAACAAAAGGATCTTGCGCAGTACCTTCAGCTCCATCAGACCACATACTCCGACTACGAATTGGGAAATCTGAACATTCCTGTTTCTGTATTGCATAAACTGGCGGACTTTTATGGAACCAGCATTGACTATCTGCTGTGCCGCACCTCTAACAAAACACCGTACCGGAGATAATTGGTAGATTTCTGATATTTTATAACGTTTTGTTATAAAAGTCAATATTACATTTTGTTATGCTTATACTTCATTCAAAGACTCATAAAGGGGTGTACTGAGTGATGTATGAACGAATCAGAAATTTGCGAGAGGATCGGGATCTTACCCAGGCGGATATAGCTCGTGTGCTGAATTGCACACAGGTCTGCTACTCCAACTATGAGAATGGAAAAAGAGATATTCCTACCGGAGTTTTGATTCAACTTGCAGATTTCTATAATACAAGTGTAGATTATCTGTTGGGACGCACCTCTAACAAAGCACCATATAAAAAATAAGAGCCGCCCGGGTGGGCGGCTCTTCGCTATTGATCGGGAAATTACAGCTTGCAGTAGGCCACTGCGGTCTGTGCGGCGACCTTGGCGTTGTTGAACACCAGACGGATGTTGGAGGACAGGCTGTCGCCGCCGGTGAGCTCGGCGACCCGGGCCAGCAGGAAGGGGGTGGTCTCCTTGCCCTTGATGCCCTTGGCGTTGCACTCGGCAATGGCCTGGTCGATGGCGGCATCGATGGTTTCCTTGGGCATGGCGAACTCCTCGGGGATGGGGTTGGTGACCAGCATACCGCTCTTCAGACCCAGATCGTGACCGGCCTTGAAGGCGGCGGCCAGCTCCTCGGGGGTATCGATGCGGTAGTCCACGCCAAAGCCGGACTGGCGGCAGTAGAAGGCAGGCAGCTCCTCGGTGCCGAAGCCGATGACGGGAACGCCCTTGGTCTCCAGATATTCCAGGGTCAGACCCAGATCCAGGATGGACTTTGCACCGGCGCAGACCACCATAACGGGAGTCATGCCCAGCTCTTCCAGGTCAGCGGAGATGTCCATGGTGGTCTCCGCGCCCCGGTGGACACCGCCGATGCCGCCGGTGGCGAAGATCTTGATGCCGGCCATGTGGGCGATGATCATGGTGGTGGTAACGGTGGTGGCACCGTCCTCGCCCCGGGCGCAGAGCACAGCCAGGTCACGGCGGCTGGCCTTGTGAATGGCCTGGCCCTTTTTGCCGAAGTACTCGATTTCCTCAGGGGACAGACCGGCCTTCAGGCGGCCGCCGATGATGGCGATGGTGGCAGGAACGGCACCGTTGTCCCGGATGATCTGCTCCACGGCCAGAGCGGTTTCCACGTTCTGGGGGTAGGGCATACCGTGGGAGATGATGGTGGATTCCAGGGCCACAACGGGCTTGCCCTGGGCAATGGCTGCGGCAACCTCGGGGTTTACGTCCAGATACTTGTTGATCATGATGAAAAATCTCCTTTTTGTTTCATATTCGCTGTGTAGGGGACGGCCTCCCGGACGTCCCGTTCGGCAATTTCTGATTGCTGCTTGCGCGGCGCGGGTCGTCGGGGACGCCGACCCCTACATGAATTTACGAATGCGCGGATATACGCTCCTTCAGCAGCCCGGCGCTCATGGCAGGGTTGATGGTCTCGGCGGTTTCGATGGCGATGCTGGACGCGGCAAGACCTGCCCGGAGGGTGCCCTCCAGATCGGTGCCTTCCAGATAGGCCCAGACCAGGGCCGCCATGAAAGCATCGCCGCAGCCGGTGGTGTTCACCAGGTTCACGGGGAAATTGGGCATCCACAGGCTGCCGCTGTGGGTGGCGCCGTAGCAGCCGTCAGCGCCCAGAGAGATGAACACCCGGCGCAGACCGGTTTCCAGCAGGGCGGCGGCGGCTTTTTCCACGTCGGCCTTGTTATGGATGGGTACGCCGGACAGCATTGCCGCCTCGATGCGGTTGGGCTTCAGGGTGTGGAGCTTTCCCAGAATGGGGCGGAGCTTCTCGGCCTTCACCGTGGAAACGGGGTCACAGAAAATGGGCACATCGCAGTTTTCCACCAGAAATGCCAGGGATTCTCCGGGGATGTTGGTGTCGCAGACGATGACCTGGGCATTCTGGAGCAGTGACAGGTTCGATGCCAGGTATTCCGGGGTGATCCGGTCGCAGATGGACATATCGGACACCGCCAGGGCCATTTCGCCGTTGGGATCGGTGATGTAGAGGTAGGTGGAGGTTCGCTCATTGCTGAGCCGCAGGGCGTTGCTCATGTCGATGCCCAGGGCGGAGCAGGAGGCGGCGATCTTCTGGCCGTACAGGTCATCGCCGCAGGCGGTCAGCAGCCGCACGTCGGTGCCCATCAGACTCAGATTGTGGGCAATGTTCCGGCCCACGCCGCCCAGGCTCATCCGCACCACGCCGGGGTTGGAATCACCGTCCACCAGGGGCGCGTAGGAGCTTCCGCCGATGTCCATATTCACGCCGCCCACCACCACGGCATAGCTGCCGGTGCGCAGCACATAGCCCTTGCCGGCGATGCAGCCCTTCTTGATCAGGTTGGAGATGTGGACAGCCACGCTGGACCGGGCGATGCCAAGCTGGTCAGCCAGCTCTGCCTGGGAAATCATGGGATTCTGCTCGATGAGCTGGAGAATCTGCCGTTCCCGTTGGGTCATGGGGATCAACTCCTAAACAAAAGTTGTGTATGTGTAATCATTACTTTAATTATACGCGGAGCGGTCAGTCCTGTCAATTGGGGAAAAATGGACAGAAAAAAACCCGACGGTTTGTCGGGAAAGTGAAATACTATTCTGATCCGTACCGGAGTTCTATGATGGCCCGGGCCAGGGCTTCCGCGGCCAGGGCGGCTTCGTCCAGTGTGTTGCCTGCGGCGCCGATCTCAATGAGCAGGGCCCGGTGGCCCAGGTGCTGGTTGTACCGGTTCCGGTTCAGATTCAGGTTCCGGCAGATGCCGGGGTTCTGCCGCTCCAGCAGGGCCTGCAGCTTCAGGGCGAGGCTTAAATTCCGCTCCCAGTCCGGATGCTCCAGGCCGCTGGCATCGGTGCCCACCACCATCATCACCTGGGCGGCGGTTTCTGAGCCGATGGCGCATTGGGTGACAAGCTGGCCGAAGGAAGTCTCCGCCGCGTCCCGGTGGAGGTCCAGCACCAGCTGGATGGAGGGGTATTGGGCAAGGATTTCCTCGGTGGAAGCGGCGGCCCGGTTGTAGGCGCCGGTGTAGTCCGGGTAATCGTGAAGCTCCCGATCCTGGATGCATCGGATGCCTGCCTCCTCCAGCCGCCGGGCGATGAGAGCGCCCAGGCAGAGCATATTGTGGCCCTCGTCCAGGGTGCGGTAGGGGGAGGATTCCTCATATTCAGCATCCGGGGCCTGGGTATAGCTTTCGGTGGTGTGGGTGTGGAGAATCAGCACTGCCGGTTCGCCTTCCGTCAGATCCCAGTCAAGGGGTTCGGTGAGCAACCCGGCAAGCTCCGGCTCCAGTCCGCAGGGATCGGTGATGACCATGGAATCGGCCTCCTCCGGCCGGAACCGGAGGGATGTCCGGGCAGGCTCTGTGGGGAGCGGTTCTGTCAGCTCGATGGGCAGAAGCTCCGGCTCGGGGGACAGGCGAACCACCCGTCCGGTTTGCAGATAGAGGAAAAAGGAAATGGCCCCGGGACTTTGGGCCAGCTCCAGCGCCGGGGCAAAGGCACCGGCAGCAGCCAGCCGCAGAACCACGGCAAACAGGACCACCGTGCTGCACAGCCGCATACATTGCTTGTCCCAGTTCATATACCACCTCCGGTGTAGTGGAATGCTGCATTCCTCGTTCAGCATTTCTCAGGTTTGCGCCACTTCTTTCGGCTGGGCAGGGTCAGGCGGAGATTGCGGAAGAATTCCTTCAGAAGGCCAGCGCATTCTTCCTCCATCAGCCCGGCTTCCACCTGGGGATGGTGGTTGTAGGCCATGTCGAAGAGATTGCACACGGAGCCGCAGGAACCGGCCTTGGCATCGGAAGCGCCGAACACCACCCGGGGAATCCGGGCGTTGATGATGGCACCGGCGCACATGGGGCAGGGCTCCAGGGTCACATAAAGGGTACATTCCCAGAGCCGCCAGCCTCCCAGAGTCCGGCAGGCCTGGTCGATGGCCTCCAGCTCCGCGTGGCACAGGGCGTTTTTGCCCGCCTCCCGCCGGTTCCGGCCCCGGCCTACCACTTCGCCCTTTCGGGTAATGACACAGCCCACCGGCACCTCCCCCTCGGCGGCGGCTTCCTTGGCAAGCTCCAGAGCCTGCAGCATAAATTCACGGTCCTCCATGGGATCGCCTCCCGTCTGTTTTTCTATAGAATAGCGGAAAAAGAAGAGGGAGTCAAGAACCGCAGGACAAGGGTAACACAGAATGAATGCAAAAACGAGGGAAACGGGGGAGCGGATTGGAGAGGTGTTCAAATTGGAGTTTGGCGGCGAGTCGCCGCTGACAATTCGTGCGCAAGTGCGTCGGTAATTGTAAGGCGAGTTGAAACCGCTCGACAACAACATATCTACAAATTGGTGTTTGTAGGGGAGCGTGGAATAACCCATCGTAGGGGTCGGCGTCCTCGACGACCCGTTCGGCAATCTCCGATTGCCGCCTCGTAACCACACCGTATTTCCCAAAATCCGCCCATCGAGGTCGGATTTCGGGTCGGGACGTCGAGGACGCCGTCCCCTACGATATCATCGAAATACCCCCACAAACTCCAATTTGCCCCCATTTTCACAGCCGTGAATAATCCCGGGAATTTGTTCAAAAATAATTTATAACTCATACCCTTGACAATCGGGAGGCTGTGAAGTATAGTATGTTTAGCACTCAGAGAGCTGGAGTGCTAAAACAGGAAGGAGGCCGTCATGGAACTGACCGAACGGAAAAAGAAGGTTCTGCGCAGTGTGGTAGACCTGTATATCTCCACTGCTGAACCTGTGGGTTCCAAGGCGATCACCGCCCTGCCCGATATGAATTACTCCTCGGCCACCATCCGAAACGAAATGGCCGATCTGACTGCCATGGGTTATCTGGAACAGCCCCACACCTCCGCCGGACGGATTCCCTCCGCGGCTGGCTACCGACTGTATGTGGATGAGCTGATGCAGTCCTACCGGCTGAGCATCGACGAAACCAAGTCCATGAACATCGCCTTCGAGGAAAAGATGCAGAAGGTGGACAAAATTATGGACCAGGTGGCGAAGCTTGTCAGCCAGGCCACGGATCTGCCGGCCATCACCATGGCTTCCCACCACGGAGGCTGCACGGTGAAGCGGTACGACCTGATCTTCGCCGGCAAGGGCAGCTTCATTCTGGTGCTGCTGCTAAGCAACGAGGAGGTTGCCAACAAGCTCATCAAGCTGCCCCTGAACGTGGGGGAGCAGGATCTGAAGATCCTGGGCGCGGTGCTGAACGCCGCCATGACCGAGATCCCGGCGGAGGAGATCACTCCCGAGCTGATGGAACGGGTTATGGGTGCCGCAGGCAGCGCGGCCAGCCTGGTTCCCGTCATCGTGGAATTTGCCCTGCACACCCTGAAGGGTCAGCAGGAGGCGGATGTCCGGGTGGCAGGCCATATGCGGCTGCTTGGTCAGCCGGAATACCGGGATGTGGAAAAGGCCCAGAAGGTCCTGTCCACCCTGGATGATGAAATGATCACCAATCTCCCTGCCGTTGTCGGCGGCGGACTGGGCACCAAGGTTCTGGTGGGACCGGAAAACGTGTCCAGCGAGCTGAAGGATACCTCGGTGGTCATGACCAAATTCGACATCGGCGACGGTATGCACGGCATGATCGGCGTGGTGGGCCCCACCCGGATGGATTACGCCAAGGTTACTGCCCGGCTCAGCTTCTTTGCGGAGAACCTCAGCCGGATGTTCGCCAAAACAGAACAAATGACGCTGCCTTCCGGCGGCGATGAGACTCCGGAAAACCCCGGAGAATCCCATAAGGAGGCATGAACGTGTCTGAAAAAGAAATGAATCTGAATCCCGAGTCCGAAGCAGAGGAAACCGTTGCGGAAGAAACTGCGGAGGCCCAGGAGCCTGTCAACGAATACAAGGAAAAATACGAGCATGAGCATGACCAGTTCCTGCGTCTGGCTGCGGAGTATGACAACTTCCGCAAGCGCAGCGCCAAGGAAAAGGACATGAGCTACACCAACGGCAAGGCCGACACCCTGGCAAAGCTGCTGCCCGTCTACGACAATCTGGAACGGGCCCTGAGCCAGGAAACCACCGACGCCGCCTACAAAAAGGGCGTGGAGATGACCATGAACCAGCTCGTCACCATCTTCTCCGGCCTGGGCGTGGAGATCTTCGGCAATGTGGGCGATGCCTTCGACCCCAATCTCCATAACGCCGTGATGCACACCGAGGACGAAGCGCTGGGCGAGAATGTGATCGCCCAGGTATTCCAGAAGGGCTTCAAAATCGGTGAGAAGGTTGTAAGATTTGCCATGGTGCAGGTGGCGAACTAAGCGGCGAGTCGCCGCTGACAATGCGTGCGCCAGTGCAGAGCAAATCGCGATGCGAGTAAAAACCGCTCGGTAACGGCACATAATTAACTTGTAAACAATTTAGCTTTATCATATAGGAGGAAAACATTATGTCTAAGATTATCGGTATCGATCTGGGTACTACCAATTCCTGCGTCTCCGTGCTGGAAGGCGGCGAGCCTGTCGTCATTGCCAACGCTGAGGGCGCCCGTACCACCCCTTCCGTGGTGGCATTCTCCAAGACCGGCGAGCGTATGGTCGGCCAGGTTGCCAAGCGTCAGGCTGTGACCAACGCTGAGCGCACCGTGTCTTCCATCAAGCGCCACATGGGTGAGAACTACAAGGTCACCATCGACGGCAAGGGCTTCACCCCCCAGGAGATCAGCGCCATGATCCTGCAGAAGCTGAAGGCTGACGCAGAGAGCTACCTGGGCGAGACTGTCACCGCCGCTGTCATCACCGTTCCTGCTTACTTCTCCGACGCTCAGCGTCAGGCCACCAAGGACGCCGGCAAGATCGCCGGTCTGGACGTGAAGCGTATCGTCAACGAGCCCACCGCAGCCGCTCTGGCTTACGGCCTGGATAAGGAAGGTGCTCAGAAGATCATGGTCTACGACCTGGGCGGCGGCACCTTCGACGTCTCCGTGCTGGAGATCGCCGACGGCGTTATCGAGGTTCTGGCTACTGCCGGCAACAACCGTCTGGGCGGC
>JAFVMW010000094.1 GCA_017506735.1 Oscillospiraceae bacterium
ATAGAACGGCCTAGATGCTCAGCGAGGATAAATTGTGCCAGAAAAGGCCGACGACGACGGTGGGCTGTCGCCCACCTAGGAGGAGAACGCATTCTGGTGCAATTTAGGCCGGTGAGCGTCAGGCTGTTTTATTAAGAGTTCGTATTAAAGAATGTCTCCCCGGAAGGACTCCGGTGCCGCGCCCATACGGGTCAGCAGGCTCTTCATGTAGTGGTAAGCGCAGCTGTCCAGCAGCAGCTTTGCCACTTCGCCCACATGGCGGTTTTCTGCCTTTTCCAGCGGTGTACCCTTGACCCACAGGTTGAAGGCGCCCATGGACTGACCGCACCAGATCTGCATATCAAACTTCCGGCTCATGTCGCCCTGGACGGCCCAGCGGGAGGAGCTGCCCAGATACCAGCGGAACACCAGCGCCATCTTCATCTTGGGGTTCTTCTCTGCCTGGGGAATCTTGCCGGGGTCCACACGGGAGAAATACTCCCTGGTTCCCTTCCAGATGTTGTCAAAGGAATCCTTCAGGATCTTCTTTTCAATCCGATCCCGGTCAGCGCCGGGAACGGCCTCGAAGGAAGGGTACTTTACATAATACTCATAGAGTTTCTGGGCATTCTGGGCGTACATGGTTTTCTTCTTGATGACCTCCACCTTGGCGCCCATTTCAAACATATCGGCGCAGGGTGCCATGGTCACGTCCGCCATGGCAGTTTCTGCCAGAATCTGCTTGACATAGTCAGAAGTGCCGGATTCCACACAGCCCTGGTTCACGGAGCCGGTGACCACATAGGCCGCACCCATTTCGAAGGCACCCAGACAGCTCAGACCGGTACCCACACCGCCGCCGGCACCAACGCGAACCTTCTGCTGGTAGCCATACTGTGCCTGCACCCGGTTTGCCAGAGCGATCATGGCAGGCAGCATGGACACCATGGGCCGTCCGTCAGTATGGCCGCCGGAATCGGCTTCGGCAGTGATGTCGTCGGCCATGGGGATTCTTGCTGCCAGGGCAGCTTCTTCCGCAGTGATCCGGCCTGCCTTCAGCAGAGCGGCAACACTTTCTGCCGCAGGAGGAGATACGAACTTTTCCAGAACCTCCTCACGGGATACCTTGGCAATGATCTTATGGGGAATGACGATTGTTCCGTTTTCCTCATGGACACCATTCAGACGGAAATACACCAGGGCTTCGGAGGGCACGATGTAGGCAGAAGCCTCCACACCCAGCACCTGCTTGTCGATGAGCAGCTGGGCAAGCTGCATTTCCATATCCGCATTGCGGTTACTCAGCATATTCACCAGAAAGGGCTTATCTCCCAGAGCCGCCTTCATTTTGTCGATCTCCTGGGCCACCACTTCCAGCCGCTGTCCGCCGGAACCGTAGGAGCCCATGCAGCCGGCCTGACCCAGAGCGATGGCCATATCGGAGGATGCAATGCCGTTGGCCATGGCACCGCCGTAGAGGGCATAGCGCAGGCCGTAGGTCTTTTTGAATTCCGCGTCACCGAAATCCTCTGCCGTCAGATTGGGCAGCTGGAAGAACGGACCTGTTTCCGGCTTTTCGGTGGAAACGGTCATTTCACCTCTGGTACCCTGTACATATAGAACAGGATGCAGATTCTTTGCCAGAATTGCGGTGCTGTTTTCCTGATTCACAATAGGCATGATGAAACCTCCTTAATCCGCTGCGTTGGAAATCTTCAGCGTATAGCTGTCGATCTGCATGATCTGGACATCGTCGTTGAAGATCGCCGCGTCGAAATAGACACGGATATGATCCTCGGTCTTCACCACGTCCCGGACGCTGACCTCATAACGCAGTTTGCTGTAGCCATGACGCACCTGTCCGCGGAATTTGGAGTCGCAGCAATTTCCCTTGATCATGGTGAAATAGGCATTGTCAAACCGGTCCAGAATCCCTGCGTGGGCAAACAGGAACATACCCAGCTGGGTGACGCCGTCGCTGGTAATGATGGCCGGGAACACAGGATCGTTCTTGAAATGAGCCTTGAAGGGCCACATATCGGGTGTGATCTGCTTCTCACCGCAGATGATGCCTCTGCCGTACATACCGCCGTTGTAGTCGATCCTGGTCACCCGGTCGATCATCTGCATATCGTGGGGCAGATGATAAAGCTCCTTATGGGTGGGCTTGGGGGCCACACCGAAGCAGGCTTTGTAATCGCCACGGAAGAAGGCATCCAGCTCGGGCTTTTCATAGGTGGTTTTGGTGGTATTGGTGAAGTGGAGGAACTCTCTCGGCTCCACGTTTTTGCGCATCTGAATCTTGGGACGGATAATGCCCTTGTTGGATTCCAGATCCGCTCTGGTGAAGAAACCGCCGGTGGCCTCGGTGATGGAGATCAGCTCATCGCCGTTATAGCTTTCAAAGTTGAAGAACAGCAGCGTGGTGGAGCCATTCTGCACGAACCGGTTGATCTTCAGCACCGTCCGCAGGGTATCGCCCACACGGAAGGGCCGCTCGGAATAGGCAGTCATGTGGGAATCGATGGCCCGGTAGGACAGCGTGCCCTTGGAAATGGCATCCAGACCCATGTATGCAATGAGGAAAATGGCGATATGGGAAGCCTCAGAGGCAACCAACGGGCAGATGTAGGTATCACCCACCCGGAACACGCAGTCCTCGTCCAGGTCATACTCCGACACAATGGAGGAGGGACGGAACACGCCGAACTCCGCATCAATGGAGATGATCCGGGAAGCGAACATAAAGGGAGGCAGGGGGATTCTGGCCCGGACAGGGTACTGATCCACTTCCCTGTATTTTTCGCCCAGCACAGCAGCCATGGAGGTTTCGGTCATGGTGATGATCTGCTGGCGGTCAAACAGATACTCTTTGGACGCGTTGGGGAACCGCACCGGAGCGGCAGCCTGCGCAGGGACAGCCACAGGCGAAACGGGAGTTCCCAGCATCTGGGCATAGAGCTTATTCTGGGCATCCATAAACATTTTGAAGGCCTGCTCATTATTCATCATCTGCCGCTGGAGCACCTGAGCAAATTCTCCGCCGGACATGGGGGCATTTGCAGGTGCAGCAGGGGTCTGAATTTTCTCAGCCATAGGTTTAACTTCCTTTTCCACGGAAATCTTCTGCCCGGAGACATCGTTCCGGAATGAGAGTCTGGACAGCAGCTTCTGCGCTTCAAAGCGGACATTGCTGGCCAGCAGCACGGCGCACAGATTCAGCAGCGTCTCTGATGCCTCGAAGCCGGAATACAGGGATGCCACCTGCGCGTCTTTTTTCGTTTTTAGCGTGGCAGATGCCCAGGTGCCGCACATCTGGGTGGTGCTCAGGTCGATGAACACTCTTCCCTCCTGTGCATACAGCTCCTCCACCGCAGCGGCGTAGTCTACCGTTTGGGTCAGCAAAGCAGCGGTATTCTCGGCTACCATTTCGGGGGTATTGTCCAGGGGGGCCCGGAATTGGGTGCTGAACATGGTGCATTTCAGCGGTTTCAGACACACACCGGCCTCCATCAGACCGTTCCGGATGGCATCTGCCAAATGATGAACCACAGGTGTGTGAATATAGTTGGCTACGTTCAGTTCATTGGCAATACAGCCTGTTTCCTGAATCAGGGCCCGGAGGGCAGCGCGTTCACCGGTGAGGATCACATCCTCCGTAGAGCCCACGATCATCACAAACACACTGTCATATTTTTCTGCCGCCTTGCAAACCGTCCGGGCGTCGCCCTTAACGTAGAACTTGGTGAAGCCATCTGTCTTTCTGCCCAGGTAATCATTCAGAGGGCCGTCATCGCTGCGGGCCATGAATTGCAGAGCTTCTTCAATGTGGGACAGGACTTCGGCAGTATCGGCATTTGCGCCGTTGGTGTATTGCAGATGGTTCAGAATGTTGGCCATCTCGCCCATACTGGCGCCGGACAGGATATCGGGCGTAATGCCGATGCTCTCCAGCAGGGTTGTTACGCAGTAGTTGACCACAATGTCAAACAGGTAGTCAGACAGGAAAAGATCCTTGTCGCCGGTGAGGAGCCTGTCTGTTTCAAAGCGGCTGATTTCAGACATGGCGCCATAGAGCAGGAAGAAGAATCTATAGAATGCCTTTGCATTGAACATGCTGGCAGGGGGATTCATAAAAACGATCTTCGGATCGGCGCAGCTGCGGCGGATATACCGGGAGCCGCTTCTGCTCTGCCATGTGAAACCATCGTCCAGCAGATGATCTGCCTTTTGAAGCAGGTCGTTGATGTCCGATTCCAGTGATTCAGCAGAATCCGCCAGCAGCACAATGGTATTGGTCCGGTCATTTCGTTCAGCCAGGGCAGGCAGCAGCTGTTCCATGGCCGCATGAAGGCCCATGGAGGCGGTACGCTTCAGTGCCGTCAGCTTCTGCTTTGCTTCCTGTACTGTGGAAAATACGATGGGCAGCAAATACTTCTTCGCTTCGTAAACCCGGCTGATCAGCGTCCCGGGTTCGGTGAACCGGCAGTTCAGACCGCCGCAGCAGATTTCCTTGCTCCGCTGACCCCTGGCATCCCAGAAGCGGTACAGCGTATCCCGGTCATCCAGATGCAGGGCATAGCGGATCTCCAGTGCGGAAAGCAGGAATTTCAGAAAATCATCACCATCGGTCATCTCACCGCCGTCGGTGATCTCCACACGGGCAAAGCCCGTATCCTCCTGGGTCAGCACAAGGGCCAGCCATCCGTTTTCCCGGTGGGACAGGAGCAGCGCGTTTTCCGGTGCCGCTTCCAGCATTTCACGGAAGCCGGTGCAGCGCTTCTGCGCTCCCAGGCCAGGGGCCTGGGTGTCCGTCACAATGGACAGCTCCTTCTGAGCGGTATACTGCATTGCTTCCTGTACCGCCAGGTTCAGGGAATCGGACAGCGCCTTACCGGCAACAGGAACGCCGGTGATAACGGATTCCGTCAGAGCCTCATAGCCGGCCTTTTTGCCCAGACACACGCCGATGCCGGCAACGGTATAGGTTTTTTTCATAAAAACACTTCCTTACTCAGCCGGGCGAGTCAGATCCACAGGCTTATCATTATTGGAGATCAGGATCTGACCGGAGGGCAGACCGTTGAGGAATTCATTGGCGAAGTAGTTTGCGCCAACCTCCAGAGGAATCAGCACATAACCCTTCTCGGTCAGGGTCTTGCGGTAAATATAGTCCATCATACCGCCGTCCCAGGCACCCCAGTTGATGGTGAGGGACTTGCAGTTCGGATACTTTTTGCGGAAATGGTGGGCAAATTTGGCCAGGAATTCATTGCCGGCGGCATAATCCATCTGGCCATCGTTGCCGAAGTAACCGGCCACAGAACTGAAGGATACCACCAACTTCAGCTGCTCCCTGTCCACGCAGGACAGGAGATTGTTCAGACCCACATACTTGGTGTCCAGCACAGCACGGAACCGGGCCATGTCCTTGTTCCAGATCTTGCAGTCGGCAAGCAGACCGGCACCGTGGATGATGCCCCGAACCTGGCCCAGCTCCCGGCGGATCTGATCCATCACCCCAGCCAGATCCTCCCGATTGTTCACATTGCAGGGATAATAGCGGACGGTGCAGCCGATCTTTTCCAGCGTCCGGAAGGTATGCAGCATTTCCCGCTGGGCAAGGATGGCCTTTGCCTTCTTCTCGATGTCCTGGAAGGAGACCTTCTGGCCGGAAGTCTGAAAGCGCCGGGCGAGAAGGGTCTTCATCTCCCGCAAATCGGGGATTTTGGCAGTCTCCTCGTCATCCATATGCGCTTCCACAATCTTTCCCCGGCCCAAAATGGCGATTTTGCAGGGAGCTTTCTCCATCAGGGCCAGCACACACTGAGCGGTAACGCCCCGGCTGCCGCCGGTGACCACGATCACATCATCAGCATTGTAGGGACAGCGGTTTTCCGCTACCTTAGCATCGGTGAAGAAGCCATTGGCAGTCCATCGTCTGCCGTCATTGGTGCGGCCAATCTCGGGCCAGACATCATGGATCTTCAGTTCATCCTCCATCAGCTCCAGCATTCTGACCGCTGTCACATCCGGCTGGAAGTCGATCAGCTTCACGGCAGACTGCTGCGCGAATTCGATGGACAAGGTCTTTGCAATGCCGTTGAAGGTGCCATAGGCATAGTGTTCATTTTCACCGGTATAGCCCATCTTTCCGTCCAGGAAGGTGGCAAAATACATCAGGCCCTTCCAGCCGGGCTTCAGCGCCCGGATATAGATGGTGTAGTGCTTGATCAGATACACAGCCGTCATGGTGTGATCATAAATACACTGCTCCATATTCCCACTGTCATAGGCGTTGGCGGCAAAGGCCATGCCGGTGATGGGGCCTTCCATGGCCACCTGGGCAATCAGAGCCTGCGCTTCTTCCTCGGAAAGATTCTTCTCAATGCGTTTGACGGTCAGACCCTTCCCGGTGAAGTAATCCGCCATGGCATCGGTGTAAGCATCCTTCCGGCCCAGCAGCAGCAGGATGCCGAAGGTGGGAACCATGCTTTCCGTTCGAAGTACGTCATCACGCCCAACACTGCGGATCTCAAACCGGCGGACGGTTCTGGGATCGGACAGATCCAGATTGTCGATGACCGGATTAGGGACACCCTTGGGAGAAGGAGTCACAGGAGCAAGGGGTGCGTACTCCAGCAGAGCAGCCAGACTTTTCTGGGTCTGCATCAGCTTTTCGAAGGCGGCAATCTCGCTTTCGCCAAAGGCGGCGGTGAGCTTCAGCACATCCTCCGTAATGGTCTTCCCGGAAAGGAGCGACAGCCGCTCCTGCTGGGAATCCCAGTAAACCTTCAGACTTTCCGCCTGAGGATCGTACATTTTATGATTCATAAGGCTTCTCCTTACACCAGCCTGGAAAGGTAGTCAGCAATGGCCTCCACGGTGGACAGGGCGGACAGTTCCTCGGTCTGGTCGTGGGTCAGGGTGATGCCCAGTGCTTTCAGTACCTCGGCAAAGATTTCCACACGCTTGATGGAATCGATGCCAAGATCCGCTTCCAGTTCCATGTCGTTATCGATCATGTCCTCGGGGTAGCCGGTCTTGTCAGCGATGGCAGAGAGAATGATTGCATTCAGCTTTCCGGTATCCGCGACAGGAGCAGCGGCAGGAGCCTGGGGGGCAGTTTCGGCCACAGGTGCAGCAGGAGCGGAACCGCTGATGGTATTCAGGTATGCCACCATGTCAGCGATCCTGCCCAGGCCGGACAGCTCCTCCACGTTTTCCTTGGTGAAGATGCCGCCCAGGGTATTGTTGACCATGGACAGGATCTCCACACGCTTGATGGAGTCAATACCCAGGTCGGCCTCCAGCTCCATGTCCTCGTCGATCATATCCGTGGGATAGCCGGTCTTGTCGGCGATGGCTTCGGTGATAACGGCATACATATCCACACCGGCAGGTGCCGCAGCAGCAGGAGCTGCGGCAGGAACCTCTTCCACAGATGCAGAAGGAGCCGCAGGAGACAAGGTGTTCAGGTACGCCACCATGTCTGCGATTTTACTCAGACCGGACAGCTCCTCCACGTTCTCCTTGGTGAAGATGCCGCCCATAGCGGTATTGACCATGGAGAGGATCTCCACTCGCTTGATGGAGTCAATGCCCAGGTCGGCTTCCAGCTCCATGTCCCCGTCGATCATATCCGTGGGATAGCCGGTCTTGTCAGCGATGGCCTCGGTGATGATGGTGTAAACATCCACATCGGCCTTCCTGGGCGCAGGAGCAGCCTTGACCGGCTCTGCCTTGGGGGCAGGAGCAGCTACCGCCTTGGGAGCTGCCTGAACCACCGGTGCCGCGGCCACAGGAGCGGGCGCAGGAACCGCGGCAGGAATTGGCGCAGGGATTGCCACAGGTGCAGGTGCTGTGGGAACGGACAGGGGCGCGCCCATCTGATTGCCGAAGTAGGCCTCCAGCGCACGCATGGAGTTGTTCTGGAACATGGTGATGCAGTTCAGCACATTCTGCTTTTCCCCCTCTGCGTTGGCCCTGGACAGCATATCGGAGGCGGCCTGCATCTGGTTGGTCTGCACATCCATAAACTTGGTAAATACTTCCGCGTTTGCGCTATAAGCATTGGCTGCAGGAGCGGTGGTTTTGACTTCCATGGGCTTTACGACCTCTTTCACAACTTCTTTTACGACTTCCACCTCTTTGATGACCGTCTTGGGTTCCTGAGAAGCCTTCATAATATCGATGATCTTCTGATCGGGCAGCAGGGCAGCGTCCATAGCAGCCTGGCGCTTGGGCAGTACAAAGCTCTTCATCTTGACGGTATAGGTGGTCTTGCTCTTCTTGGGAACGTAATCCTCATTATAGGCCACACGGTAGGGATCGTCCTGAACGGCAACGCCCAGAACAGCCAGCTGCGCCATGGCAAACTCAAGGCTTTCCGCGGTATTCTTACCCTTGTCGGGACACAGGGAGATGGCGGCGTAATCCTTTCCTGCAAGGCAGTCCTTCAAAAGACCGGTAAGCACCTTGCCGTTGCCCACTTCCAGGAAGATCCGGGAACCGTCGGCGTAGGCCTGCTCCGCGCTGGTGCGGAAGAGGACGGGGTTCAGCAGCTGCTTTTCCAGCAGCTCTGCAACATTTTCGGTGTAGCGTTCGCCGGTGGCGTTGGCGTAGACTGCGCCGGTGGGAGCATTCAGCTTCATTCCGTCCAGCCAGGAGCGGAAGAAGGTAGAAGCCTCCTTCATGTAGGGGCTGTGGAAGGCACCGGAAACCTTCAGCCGGACCGCCCGGATGCCCATTGCGGTGAGCTTTTCTTCCAGAGCGGCAATGCCTTCCATGCTGCCGGAAACCACGGTCTGGGCAGAGGAGTTCTCGTTTGCAACGTATACGTTTTCAATGCCTTCACAGGCGGCGGTGAGGGTCGCCTTGTCGGTCATGCAGGCCATCATGGCGGCGTTGGGATCGGCCTCGCTCATGAGCGCGCCGCGCTCCTTTGCCATGGCAATCAGTGTTTCGTAGTCCATTACGCCATCGGCCCAGAGCGCAACCAGCTCGCCGAAGCTGTGACCGATGAAGGAATCTGCCTTCAGACCGCGCTTGGTCAGAATCTGATACAGGCCTGCCTCCGTGGCAGCCAGAATGGGCTGGGTGTTGGCAGTATTGTTGATTGCAACCTCCGCAGCGGCAAATTCTTCGGGCAGTAGAGCCTTGGGATAGAGAATCTCAGAGATGGGCTGGGCACCGGCTTTCAGCATCACATTGTCAGCTCTGGAAACCGCGGTGCGAAGCTCGGGGTAGTTGATGGCAGCTTCGGACAGCATATTCACAGCCTGGGTACCCTGGCCGGGGAACAGGACGGTGACCTTGCCATCGATCTTTTTGCTGTTGTAAGCGATGCCCTTCAGTTTGAAGGAAGAAGCGGTGTTCTGATTCAGCAGCTCCAGAGCCAGAGCGGCCTTCTGGGCAGCCTCGTCGGCTGTAGTGGCAACGAATGCCAGGCGGAAGCTGCCATTGCCGGCGTTTTCATAGCGGTAGCGATCCTCCCGGAAGGATGCAGGCTGCGCAATCAGCGCCTGGAGCTTTTCTCCCAGCTCCGTCTTGCTGTCAGCAGCGAAGAGCACGCCCATGGGGGCACGGCCCACACGGTAAGCCTTCTCATGCTCGGGCTTGTATTCCTCCAGAACCACATGGAAGTTGGTGCCGCCAAAGCCGAAGGCGCTGGCACCGGCCCGGCGGACAGGCTGGGCATCATTGACGATCCAGGGCTGGGACTTTTTCAGAACGGTCAGACGGCTGTCTACCAGAACGGGATTCGGAGTTTCCATGTTGATGGAATTGGGCAGCACCTTGTGGTGCAGCGCCAGAGCCACCTTCATACAGCCGGCGATACCGGCTGCCAGGCGCATATGCCCCACCTGGCTCTTGACGGAGCCGATCACGGTCTTGCGCTTGCTGCTCTTGGGGAAAGCAGTGGTGGCAGAGGTGACCTCGCAGGCATCACCGGCGGCGGTGCCGGTTCCGTGGGCTTCCAGCAGGCCGATGGTATCCATATCCACTTCGGCATTTTTATAAGCACGCTTCAGGGCACGGATCTGGCCCTCGGGGCTGGGGGCGTAGATGCTCTTGGCCCGGCCGTCGGAGGAGGAGCCGGAGCCGCAGATGACGGCATAGATCTTGTCGCCGTCCCGTTCGGCGTCACGCAGCCGCTTCAGAACCATGATGCCCACACCGTCGCCGATGATCATGCCGTCTGCGTTGGCATCAAAGGGCTTGATCTTGCCGGTCTTGGAACAGGCAGGGGTCTTGGTGAAGGACAGATAAGTAACAGGAGAGTTGTCCAGGTTGGCGCCGCCCACCAGCATCATGTCCATGTTGCCGCTGACCAGCTCATCCACCGCGAACTTTACCGCGCCCAAAGACGCGCCGCAGGCCGCGTCCACAGAGCAGGAGGTGCCGCCCAGATCAAAACGGTTGGCAATACGGCCTGCAAC
Source organism: Oscillospiraceae bacterium (assembly GCA_017506735.1). Classification (GTDB taxonomy): domain Bacteria; phylum Bacillota; class Clostridia; order Oscillospirales; family Oscillospiraceae; genus Faecousia. The sequence goes on from JAFVMW010000094.1 coordinate 10,422, forward strand.
CACATTGGGAATGTAGCCGGGGTTGTCATCCTCAGACCACTCATGCTGGGTTTCCAGGAATTTTTCCACCATCAGATCGGCGGCCGCCTCGGGAACACCGTTGTTCACCAGGATTTTGCGGATCTTGTAGCGCTGGGTTCTGCAATGCAGGCTGAATACATGGCTGGCTGTACCGGCAGACATGATGACACCAGTATTCTCCCGGTCGAAGGGCCGGGCATCCTTTCCGTAATAGCCGGCATCGATCAGCGCCTGACGGGCAACGATCAAACCGAACAGCTGGTCCACAGCGGTATGCTCCATGACCTTGGGAGAGATGCCGAATTCCTTGGTATCGAATTCCACGGGACCGGACTGACCGCCCATCTTGCAGTAAGACTTATCCGGCACATTGGGATCGGGATCGTAGAACTCCTCCAGCTTCCAGAACTCCGGCTCCACTTCCTTAATGGAGTTCTTGCCTTCCACGATATTCTGCCAGTATTCGGTAAAATCCAAGGCACCGGGGAATACACAGCCCATGCCAATAATCGCAACTTTTTCCTTCATATTCAAGAATGCTCCTCAAGTAATTTCAATCAGAATTTACGGAACCGTGCGTAACGGTCCTGCACAATGTCCTCCGGGGACATATGGTCATAGCGCTTCAGGAAGTCCAGAATGGCGCTGTGCATAATGGGAACGATCCGGCCCACGGTTTCGGCAGTGGCTCCGCCAAATTCGGGGATGATCCGCTCAATAATATTCAGCTCCGCCAGATCCTGGGCGGTCAGTTTCATGATCTTTGCTGCCTCTTCCGCCCGGCCCTCGGTTTTCCAGAGGATAGCGGAATAGCCTTCGGGAGAAAGAATGGCGTAGGTGGAATGCTCCAGCATCCAGACCTCGTTGCCGGCTGCGATGGCAAGCGCGCCGCCGCTGCCGCCCTCACCAACCAGAATGCACAGGGTTGGCACCTTCAGACCGGCCATGGTCATGATGGACTCAGCAATGGCAGTGCCCTGTCCCCGCTCCTCGGCATCGATGCCGCAGAAGGCTCCGGAGGTGTTGATGAAGGTGATCACAGGACGGCCGAATTTCTCCGCCTGCTTCATGAGCCGAATGGCCTTGCGGTAGCCCTCGGGCTTGGGCATACCGAAGTTCCGGTAGACCCGCTCCTGCATGGTCTTGCCTCTCAGATTCGCCAGAACCGTCACCGGCTGGCCGTTCAGCAGCGCCAGGCCGCCGATCAGAGCGTGATCATCGCCAAAGCACCGGTCACCGTGGAGTTCCCGGAAATCCTGGAAAATCCGCTCAATATAGTCCATGGCGGTGGCCCGGCTGCCGCTTCTGACCATTTTCACCTTTTCCCAGGGTGTTTTCTCGTGGTGATGGCTCAGCTCCTCACTGTCGTGATCCAGATGATGGTCCAGTCTGGTATATCTCAGATAATGGGGCGCATGCTTGAGTGGATGGGTATAGAGCAGATAATGCAGCATATTTTTCAGATTGTGCCGCTCTACAATCCGATCCACCATGCCATGCTCCAGCTGGAACTGGGCAGTCTGGAAGCCGGCAGGCAGCTTGTGTCCGATGGTCTGCTCGATGACCCGTGGACCGGCGAAACCGATCCGGGCCTGGGGCTCTGCCAGAATCACATCACCCAATGTTGCAAAGCTGGCGGTAACACCGCCCATGGTGGGGTCTGTCAGCACGCTGCAATAGAACAGTCCTGCGTCCGAGTGACGCTTGATGGCTGCGGCGGTCTTCTCCATCTGCATCAGGGAGAGGATGGCCTCCTGCATTCTGGCGCCGCCGGAGCAGCAGAACAGGATCACAGGGAGCCTGCGCTCTGCGGCACGCTCAAAGGCACGGGTGATCCGCTCGCCCATGGCCTGGCCCATGCTGCCGATCATGAAATTTGGGTCACAAACGCCTACCACGGTTTCATGTCCGCCGATTTTGCCAAAGCCCACAGTAACCGCCTCGGTATTGCCGCTCTTCGCCTGAGCAGCTGCCAGTTTTTCCGGGTATCCCGGGGTTTTCAGTGGGTCGCAGATACTTACTTCCTCAAACCAGGGTTCGAAGGTCCCATCGTCAAGCACCATCACCAGTCGTTCCCTTGCGCCAATGGGCATATACTTTCCACAGTCGGGACAGATATAAAGGTTATCATAGGCCTGCTTGCCTGTATATTCTTTTTTACACTTGGGGCAGATCACTTTCTTGTGATCCAGATCCATACGAATTCCGCTTCCAGCCGCACTGGCCGCAATTCGGCGGTTTCTCTTCCAAAATGGTGTCATAGGAGTCACTCCTTTATTGAAAAGGCTGGTCATCCAGCACAAAAATGCAATTTTGATCGCTGCTGCAAAGGCTTACGCAATAGCCATCCGGGAGATACCGGATCTTGAGCATGTGCGAAATCTCCGGCGAAAGAATGCTGAAGGAGTCAAGGCTCTTTTTCAAGCCAGTTCCCAGGTATTTCAGATAGCTCTCCTTCCCGGTCCAGACCCGGTAAAACCGGGCTCCTGTCTGCTCCGGGCTCGCAAAAACGTATGCCTGCTCTTCTTGGGTGAAGAATCGCTTTGCCAGATTCTCCTTTCCGGCATCCATGCACATCTGCTGCACATCCACCCCCACCGGGCTGTCGCCGCAGGCGATCACCACCCGGCTGCCGGAATGGGAGAGATTGTAATGAAAATGATCCTGTCCGGCAATCCGGGGCTTGCCGCCGGGGTCCTTCACCACCGTAAACTCGGTGATCCCCAGCTCCTGCTCCACGGTTCTGCGCAGAAGCTCGCCAGCCGCCAGACACCGCAGCCCGTCCTCCCGGCGCAGATACCGGTCAGCACGCTGTTTCCGTTCCGGCGTTGCCCGGCGGTAGAGGGCATCGTACAGCGCTTCCGAATCCTCCGGAAGCGTCACACAGCGAAGGGTGATCATCTTATCTCTTTCCGCCCATCAGGTACAGGAACTGCTCTGTTTCCATGGGCCGGTAGAACAGGAAGCCCTGACCATAGTGACAGCCTGCTTCCAGCACAAACCGGTGCTGCTGTTCGGTTTCCACGCCCTCACACAGAACCTTGCAGCCCAGATCCACCGCCAGATTCCGCAGGCCCCGGTAAGCAGTCCGGCCCTGATCATCATCCGCGGACAGCAGCAGAGAACGATCAATTTTCACCACATCCACCGGATAACTCCACAGATCCCGGACAGAGGTTACACCAGCGCCCAGATCATCCACAAAGATCCGGAAGCCTGCCTTCTTGATCTGAATCAGGTTTTCGCAGAACTGCTCGGAGTCCGACTCCTTCTCCCGTTCCGTGATCTCTACCGCCAAGCAGTCGTGCGCCAGGCCGAATTCGTCCGCGATTTTGGACAGCCGGGTTGCCGCGCTCTTTTCAGACAGGGTCATCCGGCTGAAGTTGCAGGACAGGTACTGTAACTCGACTCCCTGATCCAACAAGCGGCGCATCAGCGCGCAAGTCTTGCGGAAGATATAATGATCGAATTTGGGATACAGCCCCGCTTCTTCCACCGCAGGAAGGAACTTATCCGGGAAAATCAGGCCTTGTTCCGGGTGATCCAGGCGGCTGAGCACCTCTCCGCCCACGATTCCGCCGGTTTCCAGATCGATCACCGGCTGCACCGCCAGCTGGAACCGGTCATAATAGATCATATCCGGCATCCGTTTGACCAGCTCCTTTTCAAGCTTCATCTGAGGCACAGGCATCAATTCATCCCCACGCTGTTCCCTGTTTTTCTGCTTATGATATAAATAAGCCGCTCCGGCTGCCAATCCCGCGCCAACTGCCGCGGACAGAAAAGAGTTGTTCTTTTTCATTGTATTGAGTGTCCTCCCCCTAAAAATGGCAATAAAAAAACGGCCTATTTATGCTTTCTAATCCCACTCGTCGTAGGAGAAAACAAAACAGACCGGTTGCGCTACTTACTCCGCATTGTGCAAGCGCCCAAATACGCACAAATGCATCACAGTATTCTATATAATATTAAGCTGTTCACATGATAGCAAAAAAACAATTCATTGTCAATCCTTTTCTGGGGGAAAATGCTTTTATTTACAGAAAACAACAGGGCTTGCAATGGAAGAGCAGCCGTAATTGTTCTGTTCCTCCAGCTTCTGAGGACAATTCGCCGATCAGTTAATATGTGTCCATTCAGACACTGACACCGGAGAGGCTGAAGAATGTGGTACACAATTGGTAAGCCTATCAACCACCCGTGTCTCAAGATAATCCGGCAGGCCCCAGTCATAGGGCCTGCCGGTCAGTCCGATACTGTGTTCGTATCTGTTGATTAGTCTACGTATTGCTTCTTAAAGCTCCAGAAGGGTTCCATTTCGTCACTGTCGCCAGAGCCGAAGCCGCAGAGGGCTTCCATGGCCATGATATAGAATTCCTTATAGGCCCTGTCCTCGTTGTCCACGGGGAATGGGACAAGCAGCTCCATTTCCATGATGTAACGGCTGTCAACCCGGCAAAGTCTGGTGCAGATCAGGTTGTCATTGTCCGGTGCGTAGCCCCGGAGACAGAAGGTGCTTGCGGTGCCATCTTCATTGCTCGGGCCGCTGCGCACGGTGGTTTCGTTGGTCATTGCCTCCTGCGCTTCCGCCAGCAGCGTCTCCATCAGGGTCTGGTGGTCCATCCCCTCCACATTGGGCCGGAGTGTCACGTTGAGACTGCCCTGGCCATTGGAACAGGAAAGACGGATACAGACCTCTGTTTCATCCTCAGACCAGGTATAGTCCACCTGATCATACAGAATCCGGGGGAACCGGAATACGAAGCCCTCAGCCGGGCCCCAATAGGTCGCGTATTTGTCCGGGTAGACCACATTATCCCTGTACAGGCCCTCCTGACCGGCGCTGGTGCCCAGCTCCGGGAAGGGAAAGCGCACCCCAAAGGGCTGCTCATCCCATGGGATTGTCTCCTCCGGAACCGGAGGGTCCCACAGATCGTCACTGAAATGGTATGTGACCTGGCTCCATTTCTCAGTATAGACATCCATGATCGTTTCATCCTCGCGGAGGTCCTGAATGTAGGTCAGACGGTTGATCAGATTTCTGTCATAGACGACGCAGAACAGATTGTTTCCCACGGAATAGACGCCTTCATAACGTTCGGTGTCAAACTGATACCGCTTGATTTCATCTCCCAGCCGCTCCATGCAGAGCGTATCTTCACGGTCTGCGTAGGCAAGGTACACCGTGCCGTCTTCCTTTTGGATTACATGGAGGGAAACGAAGGGATTCGTTTCGTTGGTGTAATGGACACTGCTCCAGTCCTCCTCTACCCCTTGGAAAACGATTTTGTTTTCATCGATGTAGGCCAGTGTGGCCTCGTCGATCATGGTATAAGGCAAATTGTCGCTGGCGCAGTGTGGCGTGAAGGAAGCCACCTCCGTCCGGGTGCCCGTGGCGCTCTGACACAGGACGGTGATCTTCCCCTTTTTCCCCTCCTGGCCGAAATATGCCCGGTGGGTATCTCTGTCATAGTACAGCAGCAGGCCGTTGCGCTGGGCGTAGGCCACCACGGCCACATCCTCGATGCTGACAGCACCGGAGACGCCGTCATTCTGCTCTTCCAGAATGTCATACAGCCGGCTGTACTGCTCCGCTTCGGACAGCTTATTGAACTCGGTTCGCCAGCGAGTGTCCTTCCACTTGCAGCGGCCATCGGGGCCCAGAAGCAGGATTTCGTCATCGCCGAAAAGGAAGGCTTCCTCCCCTGCCATGACCATGGCATCCTCGGGCACAGCGTCATAAGCGGCAGTGCGGTAGGTTCCGTTGTCATCTGCGTAGTGCAGGTAGATCATGCCGTTGAGGCAGAAGGCGATGTTCTGACCGCTGGAGGCAGAGGGATATTTGCCCTGGGCGAAGCTGTTGCGGCCGGGATAGATGTAGCTGTCATAAAAACCCTCGCCGAAGGTCCAGTTCTGTTCACCGTTGATGAAGCCGCCCTCTTCCGGGTTCTCGAAGAAACTCCGGTAAAGGGAATTTTCATTCCGTTTGTTGAAGTTCAGATGCTCCCGGCGTTCCAGCATCATAGGCTTGAAGCCAAAGATACCCTGATAGGCACCGACCCAGCTCAAAACCGGCCAGACCACCAGCAGAACCAGCAACAGATTCAGCACAATCCGGCGGAATTTAACGGTTTCAGAGGGCTCCAGCTGCTGCATTGCCGCATCCATGCCGGTTGCGATGCCTGTTCCCAGCATGGCGGCGATACTTGCCGCGATGCTGCCAACGGCCACGGGCAACGTGACCATGGGAAGCACTGCCACACCAGCCATCACACCGTTCACCACCACAATTACAACGAGAGAGGTGGCTGCGGCGATCAGACTGCCAAACACCAGCAGGGCCACACCCTCCACAGCAATGGCGAGAACAAGGGTGACGACCCAGGGCATAACCAGGAACAGCACCGCGGAAACTGCCGTTAAGATCAGAAGCCCCAGGGGCGGCACCGTCACCGCCTCAAGCAGGAAAAACAGCGTGACGGAGACCACTGTGATAACACCAAGAACCGGAATCAGCCCCACCAGAAACTCCAGATCCGCCAGCAGAAGCGTGAAAGAATGGGAGAGCAGGGCTACATACAGCAAAATGCTAATATAGCGTTGTGGATTCTCCTCGAACCGGGCCCGGAAGGAGTAGGGGTCATCCTGTTTCCGGGATCTGAGCTTCCATTTTCGAATGAGCAGGATAATCAGCAGCACCGGCCCGGTCAGGGCCGTACCCAGAATGCACAGCAGCAAAGGAAGTCCCGCTTCCCGTCCCAGGATCACGGTAAGCACCAGCACCACCACAATCAAAATCGCAAGTATTGTCATTTCCATAATCAGAGTACTCCACATGTAATATTTACCTTTATCATACCACAAAACCAGCAAATGACAAGGGGGCGCGTTCAGGTCCATCCAGACACTGACACCGGAGATCATGAAGAATGTGCTTGAGCGGATAGAGGTGGGGCATGTGGCGCATAACTCCAGACCCGGAAAAGTAATTCGGATTCAGTGGAAGTTGGGGTGAGAGAAATCGCTGAAAAGAGGGCCGCCCGGTTGGGCGGCCCCTGTTCGTGATGTAATATTGTGCATTTGCTTTCGAAAATGTCCGCTATACCCCAAGCTCTTTGAGTTTTCAGGTTTTAGCCCTTAGCTGTAACTAGCCCAGCAGATTGGAAAAAACAAGGCGATTATTAGTGCCTGAAGCTAATAGATAGCAAGCGCGTTGGGGTGTGGTGTGTCCGAATTTGATGGACGATCCCTTACCTGATAGAGTTAGGGATTAGTGAATAGCCTTCACAGAATAGATGTCCCGTTTCTGTTATTGGTGATTCGCTATTACTAATGGGAAGTATATTACCACTGGTTTAAAGGGATATGATGCGGATATCAGCATCTACTCATGTATCAATCATTATCTAGTATTTGCGCGAAACTGATTCCAAGCATACTGATGATATAGGATAAACGAGATGCATATGTACCCCAAGACGCATTCATGAGATAGCATATACTATGCTACCAACGTTCTTGAAATCGGATAAACCCATAAGTGTAAATTATTGGGCATATATAGGCACACATAAGACCTATTACGTTAGACAATTGGGGGATTATCGATCCCAAAATAGTGAGTAAAATCATTGAAATGAAATAAGAGATAAATACAATGAAATAGCAATAAAGAATCTTCTTAAAGAAAGATTTCGTCACAAAGGCATTCCAAAATACTAACAAAAATGAGAAGATATTTATACCTGGAATAAACTGCATAATTTGAAACAATTTCACGGGTACTATTTTCATCTGCTAACTCCTTTCTAATCGAATAACATATTACCACTCAATACTAATGGTGCATCCAATACCTGCCGCAGCGCCAACAGCGATTTTTCCTGGTTTACATTCAAAAGCACCTCCAATTGAACCTATGTTCGCCGAAATATCGATGGAGCAAAATCCACAATTTATGATAACCTCAGGCTTCCATATTGAAGCCATTGCTGTTAACTCAATTCCGTTACAACCGATACTAGCTTCTAGTTCTGAAACGCCAAAATTTAGCAAAGAAATATCATCTCCTGCTTTTCCTAAATGCCCCTCGGTGCCAGCAACATAAAGTGACCCCAATGACATACCACTCCCATTGAGGCTAGGAGTATTATATGATACTATTGCGCCTTGAATCTGATATGTGTAATTATCAAACGGACCAAAAGCGATTTCCCCACTGTCATACCAACTCCATTGATATTCAGAGGAGTTGTTTTCTTGTGCACTCTCTCGGACTGCTTTTATAATTGCTATGCCGCCAGCAACACTACCTCCACCTGAACAAGGAGAAAACATTCCCCCGTCCAAAGGATTGAATGCGTCAAAAGATATCTTCGACCACGCATAGCCACAAAAGTCAGTAAAGCAAACAGGATTATTTCCACAATACGCAAACATATTGTAGCCCAAGAAACCCTGTCCGGTACTTGCGAAGGAGTCTGCATTGATGAATCTTCCGATCTCTGGGTCATAATACCGGCTCTGGAGGTAATAGAACCCAGTGTCTTTGAGATTTTAGGGTTTATCCCGTAGATTTGATTACCCCGGCAGATCCGCAGAACCGGGCTGATTATTGGTGCGCAGGGCTAATAGGATGCAATAGGTGTTGGGGTATTGGGCCGCCCATTGGGCGGCCCTGATGTAAATAATGTTATTATCTCAAACTTCGCACCCTTAAAAAACAGAACAATTTGAAGAAACACACAAAATAAAAAGCGTGCAGACCTAATGTATGGTATAATGTAATCACCACAAAACACCAAACACATACACGAGGTCTGCACTATGAACAGTATAGC
>JAFVMW010000095.1 GCA_017506735.1 Oscillospiraceae bacterium
ACGGCTGTGAGAATCCTCAGAGCCGCCCTTGTCCTGCCCGAAAACAACAAAATGCACTCCCTAAATGCCCGTTGAACCCATTCTCCAAATCCAACCAATAAAAAAGGGCCTGCTGCAAAGTTCATACCTTGCAACAGGCCCTTTTACAGGCAGAAACCACATTGTAGGGGTCGGCGTCCTCGACGACCCGTTCGGCAATCACCAGATTGCCGCTTACGCGGCAGCGGGACGTCCAGGAGGCCGTCCCCTACAGCATTGTTACAAATCAAGCATTAAAAACGTACTTGTCCAGCCGCTGGAAGGCCTCCTGGACTCTGGACAGGGGCAGGGCCAGATTCATGCGGATGTGGGTTGCGCCGTGGAAGGCCCGGCCGTCCTGCCAGACAACGCCCACTTCCCAGCCCTTTGCCAGAAGCTCACCCACATCGCAGCCGTGCTTGGCGCACCACTGGCCGCAGTCGATGAACAGCATATAGGTACCCTGGGGACGGCAGACCGTCACGCCCTCAAAATGCTCGGCGATATACTTGCAGGCGAAGTCCACATTGCCGGTAATGGTCTGGCACAGCTCCTCCACCCACTCATAGCCCTCGGGCTGGTAGGCACCCAGCAGGGCGTGCATACTCATGACGTTCATGCCGTTGTAGTGGGACAGGGAGCTTTCCTTGTCGCAGCGGTCCTTCAGCCACTTATTATAAATAATGTGGTAGCTGCCCACCAGGCCTGCCAGGTTGAAGGTCTTGCTGGGGGCGTAGAAGGCGACGGTGCGGTACTTTGCGTCCTCGGAAACGGACTGGGTGGGAATGTGCTTGCTGCCGGTGAGAATGATGTCGGACCAGATCTCGTCGGAGATCACGAACACATCATGCTTTTTGTACAGCTCCATGACCTGCTCGATCTCCCAGCGCTCCCAGACACGGCCGGTGGGGTTGTGGGGGGAGCAGAAAATGGCGGCGTGAATCTTGTTGGCAATGATCTTGGCTTCCATGTCCGCAAAGTCCATGCGCCAGATGCCTTGCTCGTCTTGCACCAGGGGGCTGTGGACGATGTTGTAGCCGTTGTTCTCCAGGGAATGGGTGAAGCCCACGTAGGTGGGGCTGTGAACCAGCACATTGTCGCCCTTGGAGCAGAGCACATTCAGGGCCGTAACCACGCCGCCCAGCACGCCGTTCTCATAGCCGATGCTGGCGGCAGTCAGGCCGGTGACACCGTTGTGGCTTTCCTGCCAGCGGATGATGGATTCATAGTAGGGAGCCGGGGGCATAAAGTAACCGAAATGGGCCTGATCGGCACGGTTCTTCATGGCCTCCACGATGGTGGGAACCACGGGGAAATTCATGTCCGCCACCCACATGGGGATCACGTCAAAGCCCTCCCGGGGCGCGGGATAGGGGGAGCCGGGCGCGCCAACCATGTCCACAGCAATGGCATCCTGGCCCTTCCGGTTCATAATGGTGGTAAAATCGTATTTCATGGTCATATCTCCTCTTTCTGTTGTGGTCGGTAAATTGGAGTTTGGCGAGGTGTTTCGATGATACCGTAGGGGACGGCGTCCTCGACGTCCCGACCCAAAATCCGACCTCGATGGGCGGATTTTGGGAAATATGGTGTGGTTACGAGGCGGCAATCGGAGATTGCCGAGCGG
>JAFVMW010000096.1 GCA_017506735.1 Oscillospiraceae bacterium
CTCTGAATAAATCGTCTGCGGCAGCTGACGGATCTTTTGACCCAACTTATCCGTTTGAAAACCGGGAAATACACAAAGTATTCCTCCGCTTTCCAAACTTCAATTTGGGCAAAAATCTCTCGCCATCTGCTCTTGCCGATTTAATCAGAGCCTCCCTAGAATAAAAAAGATGCGGAGCGTTGCCGCTCCGCATCTGCCCGCTTTGGCCGTGTGCACCCATTGATGACCTGCACGATAACGGCAGGTGGGTCGCCGCTCTCAACGTTTTCTCTGCTCCCAACATCCACCCATCGTCAAAGCGTGGGCGGGAGGTCTGCAATCCAACGGAGAAGTCAAGCGTCCCGATGATAAGATGTGGGTCCAAATGGGCACATCACGCACCAAGCAGGGAATAGAATCGTGGGTTACTCTTCGTCCTCTTCCTCTTCGTCTTCGTAAAGACTGTCCATAATCAGGTTGTAGACGGTTTCCAGCTCTTCCTCGTCTTCAATGGCGCAGAGGATGGGTTCGCCGTCCTCTTCCACACTCTTGAGGATGCTGACTTCCAGCTCGGGCTCCTCTTCGCCGGTGGAGGGGATCACAGCCAGGTAGCTTGTGCCGTTGTACTCCAGGGTGGAGAGCACTTCCAGCTCAAACTCAGTGCCGTCCTCATCCACAATGGTGAGGAAATCAGAGCCATACTGATCTGCCATAGGGGATTACCTCCAGATGATTTCTTCTGGCCCTATTGTACGATGAAATTGGTAATAAATCAATAGGAATTTTTACACCTGGTCAAATTTTCCGGCTTCCGTCCCCGGCTGCCGGGGACAGGAATAATTTATGCGGATTTTTAAGGATTATTCATAAATAAGCTCTTTCGTTTTGAAATTGGGTATGCTATAATATTATGAACTATGCGGAGAAGTATGCCCTCTCCGCAAAAATCCATCTGATCAACTTCAGTTTCGGAGGTTAATTGATATGGCAAATAGGAAAAGAAGAAAGATTACCCGGCAGGAGTGGAAGCCCAATGTGCTGCTCAGACTGCTGAAGACCGTCTGGATGGCCGGTTTCTCCCTGGTGAAGGTGGCCATCGGCGCCGTTGCCACGGTGGTGCTGATCATCGGTGTCTGCGCCTTCGTGCTGGTGGGCGCCCTGGGCGACTACCTGCAGGACGATGTGCTGCCCAATATCTCTGCGGATCTGGAAGCCTTTGAGGTGGACCAGACCTCCTTCCTGTACTACCTGGACAGCGACGGAAACATCCAGCAGATGCAGCGGATCTATACCGACACCAACCGTCAGTGGGTGGCCATTGAGGAAATTCCTGAGGACCTGATCCACGCTGCCGTGGCCATTGAGGACAAGCGCTTCTATGAGCACCAGGGCGTGGACTGGATCACCACCGTCAAGGCCTGCGCCAATATGTTCTTTGGCTCCAGCTCCACCTTCGGCGGCTCCACCATCACCCAGCAGATGATCAAAAACCGTACCGGCGATGACGATGTCACCGTCCAGCGTAAGGTGGAGGAAATCTTCCGGGCCTATAAATTCGAGGCCCAGTACGATAAAGATGTGGTCATGGAGTGGTATCTCAACCAGATCTATCTGGGCGAGGGCTGCTACGGCGTCAAGAGCGCGGCCTGGGAGTACTTCGGCAAGGAGCTGGAGGAGCTGACCACCGCCGAGTGCGCCGCACTGATCTCCATCACCAACAACCCCTCCCTCTACAGCCCCTACCGGTTCCCCGGCAACCTGCGCAACCGTCAGCTGGACGTGCTGTGGGAAATGTATGACCAGGGCTGGATTACCAGAGAGGAATATGATGAGGCCAAGGCCCAGGAGCTGATCTACACCCACGGCGAGGCAGTGGAGGACATCGACTACCACACCTGCCCCGAATGTGAGTTTACGGACATCGCCCGTCATTTCGATAAGGTAGAGGATCTGTTCTACTGCCCCCAGTGCGGCGTGCAGCAGGACATTGTGCTGGATGTCAGCTCCGATATGTATTCCTGGTTTACTGACCTTGTCATCATGGACGTGGCCAAGGCACTGGCGGAAAAGCAGGGCATGGAGTGGAACTCCAAAAACCGGGACGCGCTGATTGAGCAGATCAAAAAGGGCGGCTACCACATCTATACCACCATCGATATGGATGTCCAGAACATCGTGGACGAGGTCTATTCTGACCTTGAAAACATCCCCAAGACCAGCTCCACCCAGCAGCTCCAGTCCGCCATCGTGGTCATTGACAACCGCACCGGCGACATTGTGGCGGTAGCCGGTGCTGTGGGCGAGAAGGAAGATTATCTGGCCTTCAGCTTCGCCACCGACCAGGGACTGCAGACCGGCTCTGTTATGAAGCCTCTGACGGTCTACGCCCCTGCCTTCGAGCTGGGTGTCATCAGCCCCGGCACCATGATCCCCGACCTGCCCTTCAGCTACGATGACGGCAAGTTCCCCCTGAACGATACCCGAACCTACCAGATCGCCACCACCGTCCTCAACGGTGTGTACTCCTCCATCAACACCACCGCCGTCCATGTTCTGGACATGATCGGCAGAGAGTATTCCTTTGATTTCGCCAAGGAAAAGTTCGGCCTCACCGGCCTGCTTCGCAGCGAGTGGCTGGATAACGGCAAGGAGCTGTCCGACATCGGCTATTCCCCCCTGGCTCTGGGCGCTCTGAGCTACGGCTGTACCGTCCGTGATATGGCCAGCGCCTACGCAACCTTCCCCTCCAACGGCCTGTACCGTGAGGACCGTACCTTCACCAAGGTCTATGACTCTGAGGGCAACCTGGTGCTGGACAACACCCAGGATTCCGAGCAGATTCTCTCCGAGAAGGCTGCAAACTATATGAACTACTGCCTGCGCAGCGTCATCACCAAGGGCACCGGCTACTACGCCAACCTGCCCGAGACTATGACCGCCGGCAAGACCGGCACCACCTCCGGCAACAAGGACCGCTGGTTCATCGGCTATTCCGAGTATTACACCGCCGCGGTCTGGTGCGGCTATAAGTACGGCGAGGAGATCCGCCTGGTGGGCAACACCACCAACCCTGCCGGCCGGCTGTGGACTGCCGTTATGGACCCCATCCACGACGGCCTGAGCTGGAAGGATCTTTACAGCGAATACGGCATGAGCTATGTGAATGTGTGCAAGGACTCCGGCGGCTACGCCACCGAGGCCTGTGAGCATGATCCCAGAGGCAGCCGTGTGGAGACCGTTCTGGTCTACAGCGAGGATATGCCCAAGAAGAACTGCGACCGTCACATCGATGTGGACTACTGCGTCTCCGGCGACGGCGCGCCCAACGAGTTCTGCCTGCAGATCGAGGGCCTGGAATTCAGCAAGGTTGGCCTGCTGCGGCTGACTCAGAAGGAAATCGACGAGATCGTCAAGGCCCAGACCGTCAAGGAATTCACCGACAACCTGATCTACCTGGTCAGCGAGGACGGTGAGGATCTGTGGTTCCACGGTCTGGACGGCAAGCTCAATGAAAAGACCGCCGCTCCCTACAAGCTGTGTACCGTCCACACCGAGGCCGATGTGACTCCCACCGAGCCCACCGAACCCGTTGATCCCAATGCCCCCACCGAGCCCGGCACTGATGTACCCGAGTATCCCGGCGAAGGCGGCAATCCCGGTGAGGGCGGCGAAGCCGGACAGGGAGATACCCCCGCGGCCTGATACAGAGAGGAAAGAAAGCAATGATTTGGACTTCCGATGAATGGAAAGACTATGAGATCCTGGATGCCTCCGACGGCGAGCGCCTGGAGCGCTGGGGCAAGCACATCCTGGTGCGCCCCGACCCCCAGGTGATCTGGAATACCCCCAAGCTTGATAAAAACTGGAAAAATTACGATGCCCGGTATCTTCGCTCCAACACCGGCGGCGGTCGCTGGACCGACCACGATCTGCCCGACCACTGGCAGATCCGCTACAAGGACTACCTGACCTTCAACGTCAAGCCCATGAACTTCAAGCACACCGGCGTGTTCCCCGAGCAGGCCGCCAACTGGGACTTCATCCGGGAACGGGTAGCCCGGACCGCGGCAAAGCGCCCTGTCCGGGTGCTGAACCTGTTCGCCTACTCCGGCGGCGCCACCCTGGCCGCTGCCGCAGGCGGCGCCGAGGTCTGGCACGTGGATGCCTCCAAGGGCATGGTGGCCTGGGCCAAGGACAACGCCGTGGCCTCCGGCCTTGCTGACCGGCCCATCCACTGGATTGTGGATGACTGCGCCAAGTTCATCCAGCGTGAGATCCGCCGTGGCCGCCGTTATGACGGCATCATCATGGACCCTCCCAGCTACGGCAGAGGTCCCAGCGGCGAGATCTGGAAGATGGAGACCAGCTTCTACCCCTTCCTCCAGGAGGTGGTGAAGGTGCTGTCCGACGATCCCATCTTCGTCATCATCAATTCCTACACCACGGGTCTGGCCCCCAGCGCGGTGGGCTATGTGTCCGATACGGTGTTCACCGCCAAATTCGGCGGACAGACCCGCAACGGCGAGCTGGGTCTGCCGGTGAAATCCAGCGGCTTTATCCTGCCCTGCGGCGCTGCCGGCCGCTGGACTCCCGACTAAGGAGGGAATACCATTGAGTCAGGCTGTAAAAGCGGAAAATCTGGCCTATACCTACCCCGGCCTGGAGGAAGGACAGGGTGTAAAGGTATTTGAAAATCTGGATCTGGAGATTGAGCAGGGCAGCTTTGTCGCCATCCTGGGCACCAACGGCTCCGGAAAATCCACCCTTGCCAAGCATTTCAACGCCATTCTGCTCCCCACCGGCGGCCACGCCTACGTCTACGGCATGGACACCTCCGACGAGGAGCTGCTGATCAAAATCCGCCGCCATGTGGGCATGGTGTTCCAAAATCCGGACAACCAGATCGTCGCCAACGTGGTGGAGGAGGATGTGGCCTTTGCCCCGGAGAATCTGGGCGTGTCCAGCCCCATGATCCGCCACCGGGTGGATCAGGCTCTGAAGCAGGTGGGTATGTACGAGTATCGCACCCACGCCCCCCATCTGCTCTCCGGCGGACAGAAGCAGCGCATCGCCATTGCCGGTGTCATCGCCATGGAGCCTCAGTGCATCGTGCTGGATGAACCCACCGCCATGCTGGACCCCCGGGGCCGCCGGGAGGTCATGGACACCGTGGCAAAGCTGAACCGGGAGAAGGGGATCACCGTGATTCTCATCACCCACCACATGGACGAGGCCGCCAAGGCAGACCGGATGGTGATCCTCCACAAGGGTCAGATCCGGGCCGACGGCACCCCGAAGGAGATTTTCTCCGATGTGGAAAAAATCCACAGCCTGGGCCTGGCCGCTCCGGAAACTGTGGAGCTGTGCCACGCTCTGAACCAGGAGGGCTTTGACCTGCCCCTGGATCTTCTGGACACCGAACAATGCGCGCAGACACTTTACGAATTGCTGAAGGCCTGACGCGCCGGGAGGAATGAATTTTGTCTACCATTCTTGAGGTCAAAGATCTGACCTATATCTATTCTGCCGGAACGCCCTTTGAGCATAAGGCCCTGGACGAGGTATCCTTCTCCGTGAAGCAGGGCGAGTTCGTGGGCATCATCGGCCACACCGGCTCCGGCAAATCCACCCTGATGCAGCACCTGAACGGTCTGCTGAAGCCCACCTCCGGCCAGATCCTGCTGGGTGGCGAGGACATCTGGAAGGATAAGACCACCACCCGGCAGGCCCGGTTCCGGGTGGGTCTGGTGTTCCAGTACCCGGAATACCAGCTGTTCGAGGAAACGGTCTATAAGGACATCGCCTTCGGCCCGAAGAACATGGGCCTGAAGGCCGACGAGATCGACCGCCGGGTCCGCAGAGCCGCCGAATTGGTTGGCTTGACGGAAGCCCAGCTCAGCGTGTCTCCCTTCGACCTGTCCGGCGGACAGAAGCGCCGGGTTGCCATCGCCGGTGTCATCGCCATGGAGCCGGAGGTTCTGATCCTGGACGAACCCACCGCAGGCCTGGACCCGGAAAGCCGGGCAGGCATCCTTGACAACATCGAGGCCTACCGCAAGGCCCAGAACGCCACCATTATGATGGTCAGCCACTCCATGAACGACGTGGCCCGGCTCACCGAGCGCCTGCTCGTGATGAACGGCAGCCGCCTTGTCATGGACGGCCCTCCGGCGGAAATCTTCGCCCGGGCCCAGGAGCTGCTGGATATGGGTCTGGACATCCCCGATGTGACCAGAGTGTTCCTGCGCCTGCAGCAGATGGGCATTGATGTGGAGCCTGTGTACACCATGGAGCAGGCCGTTGCTGCCATCCGGCAGCGGAAGGAGGGGAAGTAAATGCTCAAAGACATTACCCTTGGCCAGTTCTTCCCCGGCGATTCCTACATTCACAAGCTGGACCCCAGAACCAAGCTGCTCATGGTGGTCATTTACATCGTGGCCCTGTTCTCCGCCTCCGGCTGGTCGGGCTACGCGCTGACCGGCCTGTTCCTGGCCATGGCCATTCTGATTTCCAACATCCCCTTCAAATCCATCACCCGGGGCCTGAAGCCCGTGATGGTGATAGTGGTGTTCACCGGCGTGCTGAACCTGTTTTTCACTCCCGGCACCCATGAGATTGTGAACATCTTCGGCTTCTCCCTGACCTGGGAGGCGGTGGAGCGTGCCTTCTTCATGATCCTCAGAATCATGATGCTGATCACCGGCACCTTCCTGTTGACCTACACCACCTCTCCCATTGCTCTCACCGACGGTCTGGAATCCCTGCTCAGCCCGCTGAAGCGGATCAAGTTCCCCGTCCATGAGCTTTCCATGATGATGTGCATCGCCCTGCGGTTCATCCCCACCCTCATCGAGGAGACGGACAAGATCATGTCCGCCCAGAAGGCCCGAGGCGCTGACTTTGAATCCGGTTCCCTGATGGAACGGGCCAGAGCCCTGGTGCCCATTCTGGTGCCTCTGTTCATCAGCGCCTTCCGCCGGGCTGACGAGCTGGCTACCGCCATGGAGTGCCGCTGCTACCAGGGCGGCGAGGGCCGCACCAAGATGAAGCAGCTCCACTACACCCAGCTGGACTTCAATGCCTTCGGCATCGGCGCGGCTCTGCTGGCGGCAGTGCTGATTCTGCCCAGAATCGGCCTGTAACGAGGTGGATGATGCGCAACATTGCTTTGTTTGTCACCTATCTTGGCACCCATTACCATGGCTGGCAGGTACAGAAAAAGCTGGCTACGGTGGGACAGACTCTGGAGGATGCCTGCGCCATGGTGGTGGGCCATAAGGTTCATGTCACCGGCTGCGGACGCACCGATGCCGGGGTTCACGCCAAGTGCTATGTGGCGAATTTCCGCACCGATTCCCGGATCCCCGTGGATCGGCTGCCCTACGCCCTGAACACCCACCTGCCTCCGGATATCGTGGTGACCAAGGCCTTTGAGGTTCACGAGAATTTCAACGCCATCGGTTCCTGCGTCCGGAAGGAGTACACCTATCTGATCTACAATTCCCGGATCAAGGACCCCTTCTATGTGGACAGAGCCTGGTTCTATCCCAAGCATCTGGACGAAACTGTGATGCAGGCTGCCGCCGATCAGTTCGTTGGCACCCATGACTTCGCCGCCGTCCGGAGCGTGGGAACCGACGTGAAATCCACCGTGCGCACTGTATACTATTATAATGTAGAGCGCCACGGCAATGTGCTGGCCCTCCGGGTCTGCGCCAACGGCTTCCTGTACAACATGGCCCGGGCCATGGCAGGTACTCTGGTCTACGCCGCAGAGGGAAAGATCAAGCCCCAGGAGATCGGCGCCATTCTGGACTCCGGCAACCGTACCGCCGCTGGCCCCACCGTCCCTCCCGGCGGTCTTTACATGACTCATCTGTGGTATGACGACGGCGTGGAGCGGTTTGAGGTGGAAAATCCCATCACCTTCTGATATTGGAATCCCGGAATTCACAATTTGTTATTCAATTTCTTTCGGAGGTATGATACGATTACCTCCGAAAGAATTATTTCTCCCATATCGGGAAAAGGAGTGAAGAAAGATGCAGCCGAAGCTTTGTGTGAAGTGCAAAAAGAATATCGCTGTGATTTTTATATCCCGCATGGACGGCACCAAGACCACCAATGAGGGCTACTGTCTGAAATGCGCCAAAACCCTGGGCATTCCCCAGATCAACGAGGCAGTGAAGCAGATGGGCATTTCCGAGGACGATCTGGAGATGCTCTCCGACGAGATGAGCAACATCTTCGGTCAGATTGGCCCGGAAAGCGGCGACGAGGACGACGACGAGATTGAAAGCCAGACCGCCACCTTCCCCCTGCTGAACCAGCTTTTCGGTTCCCATCCTGCCGCCCAGAACAAGCCGGAGCCCCCGGCAGAGAAGGGCAAAAAGGAGCCTGAGGAAAAGGAAAAAGGGAAGAAAAAGGGGAAGAAGCACAAGTTCCTGGATTCCTACTGCATGGACCTGACCGGCAGAGCCAGAGAAGGCAAGCTGGATAAGGTCATCGGCCGGGACGTGGAGACGGAGCGTGTGATCCAGATTCTGAACCGCCGCCAGAAGAACAACCCCTGCCTCATCGGTGAGCCCGGCGTGGGCAAAACCGCCATCGCCGAGGGCCTGGCCCAGCGGATCGCCGCCGGCAACGTACCCTATAAACTCCGGGACAAGGAAGTGTTCCTTCTGGATCTGACCGCTCTGGTGGCCGGCACCCAGTTCCGGGGCCAGTTCGAAAGCCGTATGAAGAGCCTGATCGGTGAGATCAAGGAGTGCGGCAACATCATTCTGGTCATTGACGAGGTGCACAATCTGGTGGGCGCAGGCGATGCCGAGGGCAGCATGAACGCCGCCAACATCCTCAAGCCTGCTCTGTCCCGTGGTGAGATTCAGATCATCGGCGCCACCACCTTCAACGAATACCGCAAGCATATTGAAAAGGACGCCGCCCTGGAGCGCCGGTTCCAGCCCGTTTCCGTGGAGGAGCCCTCCATCGAGGAGGCAGTCCAGATCATGCAGGGCGTGGCCAAGGCCTACGCCGAGTTCCACGGCGTCACCATCTCCCCGGAGATCGCCCGGCAGTGCGTCATCCTCTCTGAGCGGTACATCACCGACCGGTTCCTGCCCGATAAGGCCATCGACCTGCTGGACGAGGCCTGCTCCGACCTGAACCTGCGGAGCAAGGAAATCTCCCGGAAGCTGGAGCTGAAGAAGGAACGGGACGACTACGAGCTGGAGCTGCGGATGCTCAACGAGCAGACCGAGGAGGTCAACTACGAGCGTCTGGCCCTGGTGCGCAGCAAGCTCATGCGGCTGGCTGCCGAGATCGAAGAGCTGGACAAAATTCCTGCCCCTGCCGTGACCATGGAAAATTTGGCCCGGATCATTGAGCTGTGGACAAAAATCCCTGCCTCCAAGATCAAGGCCCAGGAGTATCAGCAGATCAAGGGCCTGTCCGACCGGCTGAAAAAGCACATTGTGGGCCAGGATCACGCGGTGGAAGCGGTGGCAAAGGCCATCCGCCGGAACCGGGTGGGCATTTCCCCCAAGAAGCGGCCCGTGTCCTTCATTTTCGTTGGCCCCACCGGCGTGGGCAAGACGGAGCTGGTGAAGCAGCTTGCCGATGACCTGTTTGACAGCGTGGATTCTCTGATCCGCCTGGATATGTCCGAGTATATGGAAAAGCACACCGTTTCCAAGCTCATCGGTTCCCCTCCCGGCTATGTGGGCTATGATGAGGCAGGTCAGCTCACCGAGAAGATCCGCCGCAGACCCTATGCCGTGGTGCTGTTCGACGAGATCGAGAAGGCCCATCCCGATGTGCTGAATGTGCTGCTGCAGGTGCTGGATGACGGCCGGATCACCGATGCCCAGGGCAGAGTGGTGAATTTTGAGAACACCATCATCGTCATGACCTCCAACGCAGGCTCTGAAGGACGGGTGGCCAGCCTGGGCTTCGGCCGTACCGTGGACGACCAGGCCAAGGAGCGGACCATGAAGGCCCTCCGGGAATTCCTGCGGCCCGAGTTCATCAACCGTGTGGACGAGATCATCAATTTCAACCACCTGACCGAGGAGCACTTCCTGGGCATTGCCGACATCATGCTCTCTGAGCTGAAGGAAAGCCTGTCCGCCCGCGGCCTGGAATTCCAGTGGGATGAGCAGGTTCGGGAAATGCTCGTGAAAAAGGCCTACTCCGTGGTCTACGGTGCCCGGAATCTCCGCCGCACCATCCAGCGTGAGCTGGAGGACCCCATCAGTGAGGTTATCATCGATTCCTTTGAAAAGCCCATCAGCAAAATCACCGTCCGGATGGTGGAAGACACCATCGTGCTGGATACCGAATAACAAATTTGGAGCGCCCGACATGGGCGCTCCATTTTCTATATCATACGCTTTTCTGGCTGTTCCGGTATTCCTTGGGACTGATCTCCTGGGTTCTCCGGAATACCTGGGAGAAATAGCTGAGGGAAGAGAAGCCAAGCAGCTGGGCGATCTGGGACATGGACAGATCTGTTTCCGCCAGCAGGTATTTGCTTTCCTCGATCCGTCTGGAGATCATGTAATTGATGGGCGAAATGCCGTACTCCCGTTTGAAGGCGTGGGACAGGTAAAATTTGTTCATATGCCCCTCCTCCGCCAGCTGTTCCAGGGTCAGGGGTTCCTTGAAATGCAGGTCGATATATCTGCGGACCGCGGCGCACTGGCGGTTGGAGGACGCGGCCTGGGGGAAAGCCGGAACCGCCAGGGCGGTGGTGCGCATGAGACGGATGATCAGGATCTCCATATAGGCCTGACAAACATCCTCGTAGCCCCTGTTCTTCTGTTCCATTTCCCGGAGAATATTTCTCAGACAGCCGGACACCTCCGCGCTTTCGTACTGGTCCAGAATGCTGAACTGACCGTCGGAGGTGCCGCCGGTGTCCAGCTCAATGCCTTCAATGCCAATGACGATGTACTCCAGGGGCAGGGCGTTCAGACTGACCTCTGTATGGGTAACATTGGGATTGATGATCACCAGATGATTGGCATCCACAGGGTGGAGCTGATCCCCGATGAGAAACTGCCCCTTGCCGCCCACAATGAAAAACAATTCCAGATGATTATGGGTGTGGGGCACAGAATGCCAGTCGCCGCCGTATCTGGAGCTTGCCGCGTTCAAAAGCTTTGCTGTGCCGCGAATGGTAAAGGAATGATCCTTGCTCAGACTGTAATAGTATCTGCTCATAAAAACCGCCCTTTCATTTTAGAGATATTGATTATTAATTGTATTATATTATGATTTCTTGCTGTTTTCAACCTGAAATCCACAGGGGCTTCAGAAAAGAAAAAACACTTTCATAATTCATTTTGCACAAACCTGTACGAAATGCACAATTTATGATGTGCATAATAAACGAAATGACGAATTTTCAGCGAGAGCAATATCTATAAAAAACTAGCCAAAATTCAACTTGTGAAAGTGAGCAGATGCTGTATACTTAAAGTAAGCGGAAACGAATTCCGTGAAACAAAAAAATATGGAGGAATCAATAATGAAGAAGATCATTGCACTGCTGCTGGCTGTTGTTATGGTTCTGGGCCTGGCCGCCTGCGGCGAGAAGACCCCCGAGACCACCGCTCCCCAGGGCAACTCCGGCGAGAACACCCCCGCAACGACTCCTGCAACCACTCCCGTGGTTAATGACGTGACCATCAAGGTCGCTGCCATCGAGACCGCCTACGGCTCCGAAGTCTGGGTCAAGGTTGCCGAGGCTTTCACCGCTGAGACCGGCATCAAGGTTGAGCTGACCACCGACAAGAATCTGGAGGACATCCTGACCGGCCCCATGCAGAACGGCGAGTTCCCCGACGTTGTGCACCTGGCTACCGGCCGTCCTGCCGGTCTGACCGAGCAGCTGGTTAAGGCCAACGCTCTGCTGGACCTGACCAACATGCTGTCCCTGACCATCCCCGGCGAGGACATTAAGGTTGCCGACAAGATCGCCGGCGGCTTCACCGACAACAACATCGTTGCTCCCTACGGCGACGGCAAGACCTACATGGCTCCCATGTTCTACTCTCCCTGCGGCCTGTTCTACAACGCAAAGCTGTTCGAGGAGAAGGGCTGGACCGTTCCCACCACCTGGGACGAGATGTGGGCACTGGGCGACCTGGCCGCTGCTGAGGGCATCTCTCTGTTCACCTATCCCACCGCTGGCTACTACGATGCATTCATGTTCGCTCTGATGAACGCCATCGGCGGCCCCGAGTTCTTCAACGCTGTTACCACCTACCAGGAGGGCGCATGGGACTCCGCTGAGGGTCAGGCTCTGCTGGAGATTCTGGCCAAGCTGGCTACCTACACCCATCCTTCCACCCCCGCTCAGGCCAACAACCAGGACTTCACCAAGAACCAGCTGATGGTTATGACCAACGACGCTCTGTTCATGCCCAACGGCACCTGGATCACCGGTGAGATGGCCGGCGCTCTGGAGACCCTGGAGAACGAGTTCGCATGGGGCATGACTGCTGTTCCTGCTGCCGGCACCGCTCCCTACTCCTTCTGCTGGTTCGAGCAGGCCTGGATTCCTGCTGCCGCTGAGCACATCGCTGAGGCTGAGCAGTTCGTGGCTTTCCTGTACTCCGATGCCGCTGCTGAGATCTTCGCTACCGCCGGCGCCATGCAGCCCATCCTGGGCATCGCTGACATGCTGGAGGGCGAGAACGTCATGTTCTACTCCATCTACGACAACGGCGCAAAGGCTGCCATGGGTGGCTTCGCTGCCTTCGGCGAGATCCCCGGCGTTGACGTTTCCGGCACCTTCTTCGCTCCCATCGACTCCCTGGTGGCTGGCACCATCACCATCGAGGAGTACGCTGAGCTGGTCAAGACCAACTCCGCTCTGATGCGTGAGAACCTGCTGGGCTAATCTGATCCTTCGGAAGACCACACAGTAAGTAATTTGGGTGGCAGTGACTTCTGTCACTGCCACCCATTTCTAAGGAAGCTCTGATTAAATCGGCAAGAGCAGATGGCGAGAGATTTTGGCCCAAATTGAAGTTTGGAAAGCGGAGGAATACTTTGTGTATTTCCCGGTTTTCAAACTGAAAAGTTGGGTCAAAAGATCCGTCAGCTGCCGC
>JAFVMW010000036.1 GCA_017506735.1 Oscillospiraceae bacterium
TATGACAACAATCTGAATTCCACTCTGGTCCTGACCAAGGTCATGGAAGAGGTGGGCGTGAAGCGGATCATCTTCTCCTCCTCCGCCACCGTTTATTCCGGCGACAATGAGATGCCCCTGCGGGAATCCAGCCGCACCGGCAACTGCACCAACCCCTACGGCTGGACCAAGTACATGACCGAGCAGATTCTCTCCGGCATGGCCGTGGCCGACAAGGAGTGGAGCATCGTGCTGCTGCGATACTTCAACCCCATCGGCGCTCACATCTCCGGCCGCATCGGTGAGGACCCCCGTGGCATTCCCAACAACCTGATGCCCTACATCACCCAGGTGGCCATCGGCCGCCGGGAGTTCCTGTCCGTCTACGGCAATGACTATGATACCCATGACGGCACCGGTGTCCGTGACTACATCCATGTTGTGGACCTGGCAAAGGGCCATGTGGCCGCTGTCCGCTATGCCGCTGTCAACTCCGGCTGCGATGTGTTCAACCTGGGCACCGGCACCGGCTACTCCGTGCTGGACATGGTCAAGGCCTTCAACGAGGCCAACGGCCTGAACCTGCCCTACAAGATCGTTGACCGCCGCCCCGGCGACCTGGCCACCTGCTACGCAGACCCCGCGAAGTCTGCTGAAAAGCTGGGCTGGAAGGCCGAAAAGACTCTGGTGGATATGTGCCGGGATTCCTGGCGCTGGCAGAGCCAGAACCCCATGGGCTTCAGCGAAGAATAATCCCCCGTGCCGCCCGAAAGGGCGGCACTTTTTTCATATCCCTCTTGCCCCCCGGCGGTTTTGTCCGTATAATGAGAAGTGGTCAAACTAGAGCTTGGCGAGCCAAAGGCTCCCCTTGAGGGGTAAGCGAAGCGCAGTCGCGGTAGTGAATGACAGTCCTGTGGACTGTCAGAGCCGCGACAGGGTTGCCCTCAGGCAACTGGCCGCGAAGCGGACTGAGGGGTGAAAGGTGGCTTTTTCGAACCACTTCCATTCCGTAGGCTTTCACCCACTCCGCCCAGTGTGCGCACTGGGCACCTCCCCTCAAAGGGGAGGCTATGGTCCCCACAAAACACAATGTCAGGAGCCTTGCCATGGTCATTAAGCGTGATTTCATCTATACCCCCAAAGGGGTCATCCGCACCGCCCACATCTATCTGCCCGACGATTACAATGCCACCGCTGACCGGTATCCGGTGCTGTATTTCTTCGACGGCCACAATCTGTTCTTCAACTCCGATGCCACCTACGGCAAATCCTGGGGTCTGAAGGAGTTCCTGGATGGCTGGAGCAAGCGCATCATCGTGGTGGGCCTGGAATGCGGCCACGAGGGCAACGAGCGGCTGTCGGAGTATCTGCCCTACAAGGCCATCCCCGGCCATTTCCACGAATTTCAGCCCATGGGCGAACAGACCATGGACTGGATCGTAAACGATGTAAAGCCAGTCATCGACCGGGACTACCGTACCCTGCCCTTCCGGGAATCCACCGGCATCGCCGGTTCCTCCATGGGCGGCATCATGGCCCTCTACGCCGGCGCCCACTATAACCGGTGGTTCTCCAGAGCCGGCTGTGTGTCCACCGCCATGGGCTTCTGTATGCGCCGCCTGATGGCGGACCTGCGGACAAGCCCCATCCGCCCGGACACCCGGTTCTACCTGTCCTGGGGTACAAAGGAAGCCTGGGGCATCAAAAATCCCAACCGGGAGGATCGCTCCAGCAAAACCTACCGTTGGAACAAACGGGTGGCCGACCAGCTCCGCAGCCTGAACACCACCGTGAAAATGGAATGCCAGGTAGGCGGCGGCCACTGCGAAGCCGACTGGGAAAAGCTGCTCCCCTCCATGATGAACTTCCTCTGGACCGAATAAGGGCGCAAAAAAAGCGCCCCCCTTCGGGACGCATCCTCAAACGCGTTCTCTATCTTCCGCAGCCCCGAACCGGGCGGTTTTTACTGGCAGAACAGCTTCAAACGAAAGCCAGTCCCGTAAGTGTCAGCGGCGACTCGCCGCAAGAAATGACCCTTGACTGCCGATCTTTTACGATCTTTTTTAAGCAATCAAGGGTCATCTCTGTTCATTCTTGGTATCTAACATCTATTGGTTAACCTCTCTTTCTACGGATTTCAGACGATCTTTTGATTTTTTCTTCCACAACCATCTTTTCTCTTTATGGCTTTCTTTACAGCCATGATCTCTTTAGCGAGCTACTCTTAAATGTTGGAATTAGATCTATTACCGTCTGCTTTTCTCCAAATCTTTCTTTGAAAGGTTTGGATTTTTTGGATTTACCTGTACATTGGTATCACCCTTTCTGTCTATATAGTACCACAGGATTCTGATTTTTCAACCCGGGATCTTATCCAAAATTGCTTCAAAAAAGTTAGGCAAAACCCAGATTCTGCGGTTTTGCCCCTGTTTTTCATTGACAAATATATGGTTGATGTGATATGATGTTTGTGTTGGGCCGGTTTTTCCGGCCCTTTTTTATTCCAATGAGATCCGGTGCATTTCGTGTCCCATGGCAGGGATCACCTTCTCCACCAGCTCCTCCGTCCGGATGCGCAGGCTGGAGGTGTTGATGCAGGGATGGCAGCCCACATACTCCCCCTTCAGCACATCCTCGTCCACCCACAGCTCCACCCGGTTCTCCCGGTCGTTCATCAGGCCCAGAATGCTCAAGGAGCCGGGGGTGATGTCCAGCAGAGCCTCCATGTGCTCCGGAGCGGCAAAGCTCAGCCGGGATGAGCCGATCTTCTTTGAGAACACGCTGGTTTTGAAGGCCTTCTCCCCGGGCAGCATCAGCAGATAAAAGGCAGTCTGCTGCCGGTTGCACAGCAGCAGATTCTTGCAGATGGTGGCCTCCAACGCAAGATCCACTGCCAGGCAGTCCTCCATGGTCATGGCCGGGGCATGGTCGATCCGCTGGTAGCCGATGCCCAGTCCGTCCAGCAGGTCATATACACGCTGCTCCTTTTCAAGCCGCTCCGCCCAGTTCCCGGGCCGTCCCTGTTCCAGAATCATTGTCCTTACCTCTTTCCAAAAAGCTTCTCCCAGTATAGCCCATCTCCGCCGGGAATGCAACAAAAAATCCGCCCTCCCGGGCGGCATAAAAAGCAGTAACCCCTGACCTATGGTCGATCATCCATGGTCAGGGGTTACTTTGAATTCTTGGTATCTAACATCTTTGATTAACCTCTCTTTCTGCGGATTCAGACGCATGGGCTTCAGACAAAATTTGAATCACTTCCGGTGGCATTCCATTCTTTTGTGTTCTCTCAAAATATGTGAACGGAAGATTTACTTTTTTTCGCCTGCGTCTGGTTTTTTTCAGGTTCTCCTTTTCTTGGGGAGTTCCTCTTTGTGCCTATAGAATACCACCGGGAGGCACGGATTGCAACCCGGAAAAACAGCCGAAAAAGTTCCCCGTTTTTACTGCAAAACAGAGAAACACCATCGATTCTCATTTCAGATGTTGACTGTCAGAAAAAGATGTGGTATGCTTATTGTGTTGGGGCGCATTTTGTGCGCCATTTTTTTCGCGCAAAAAAAGAAGTGACCCTCGATCGATTTTCCTGCTCCGATCAAGGGTCACTTCATTTGATTCTTGGTATCTAACATCTTTGGTTAACCTCTCTTTCTGCGATTTTTCGGCATCCGGCTTTCTCCGCAATGGCAACGTTTTTGACAAATGTGTTGAGAATCAGAGGTTCCAAGCCATTTTGCCTGTTTTTTGATTCCTGTTAGTTTGGAATCCGGAGATTTACCTGTACATTGGACTCACCTCTCTGTACCTAAACAATAACACAGCTTCCCCTGCTTCGCAACCCGTAATATTGGATAAAATGTTCGCTGTTTTCTCGTGCAACTGTCTGAAATTGTGATTTTTCAGACGAATATGTTGACTGCTTTCTTTCCCTGTGTTATGATGATTGTGTTGGGGCGCTTCCCACCGGGAGGCTTGCCCCCTTTTTTTATCCCAATCCCCCAAAGGAGGCCCCATGGAACCCATTGCCTACCAGCTCATCCGTTCCGACCGGAAAACCATCGCCATTCAGATCACCCCCGAAGGCACCGTCCTGGTCCGGGCTCCGCGCCGGGCAGCCCAGGCCCAGATTCAGGCCTTTGTGGAAAGCAAGCGCGGCTGGATTCAGTCCCACCTGGCTGCCATTCCCAAAATCTCCCCGGCGGAGGCCCTTTCCGATGCCGACATCCGGGCTCTTGCCGACCAGGCCCTTTCCCTGATCCCCAAACGGGTGGCCCACTTTGCCCCTCTGGTGGGTGTGACCTACGGCGGCATCACCATCCGGAATCAGCGCTCCCGGTGGGGCAGCTGCTCGGCCAGGGGCAATCTGAATTTCAACTGCCTGCTCATGCTCTGCCCGGCGGAAATTCTGGACTATGTGGTGGTTCACGAGCTGTGCCACCGGAAGGAAATGAACCACTCACCCAGATTCTGGGCGGAGGTGGAACGGGTTCTGCCCGACTACCGCCGCCGGGAGGCCTGGCTCAAAGCCAACGGCGGAGCCATCCTGGCCCGTATGACCGCCGGTCATACGAATTTCTAACAGAAATCCGTATCAGTAAGGGCATTCTTCTTCCAGCACCCAGGGCAGCCGGAACATCACATCCACCTGCACCGCCGGCTCCGGGAAGCCCTTGGGCAGCAGATCCCGTTTTTCCCGGATCAGCGCCATCGCGCCATCCTCCGCCAGCTTCAGCCAGTATTCATCCTTGATTCTGAAGGATTTTGGCCCGGTCTGCTCCTCCGGCTCCCTGCCCTCCAGCAGTCTGCCGCAGGCATGATACCATCCATCGTAGAGCAGTTCCCCCGGATCGGACCCGTGAATCACCGACATCTCCGAGGGCTTTGCCGGGTCAATGCCGAACCGCTCCAGAAACGCCCGGACCGCCTCCGGCATCCTGCTCACCGCCTGCTCAAAATTCCGGCATCCGGCGCAGCCGCAGCCCATCCCCGGGCCCAGCGCATAGCCCCGGAAAAACGCGGCGGTTCCCTCCGTGTCTGCTTCCAGCACATAAACACCCTGTTCAAACAGCATCTTTTCTGCCCCCTTTCTCTATTTTTATCATAATCCATTTCAGTCAAAAACGCAACCGTCCGCCTGCCGTGTCCATCTGACCGCCCGGCGGACGCACTTTTTCCGCTTCACTTCCCTCTGCTCGGCATATTCACCAGTTGCGTCAGAATATTACAGAATTTTCCTAATCAAACCGCAGAAAATGTAAAAAATTTTTGAAAATACTATGGAAGTTTAGTGAAATTATGTTACAATGGTGCTGTACGGGTTTCCCGTTTCATTTTCCATAACCAATTCTGATTTACACCAGCGTACAACGAATGTGAAGAAGGAGTTTCAAAAATATGTCTAACAACATGGTAGAGCCCGCAAGCTTTTTCAATCCCGAGACCCAGGTTGCCCATCTGGCCCTGATCGCCTGCCCCGGTGCGGAGGAGCTGACCCGTCAGATCGACGGTCATCTGGTTTCCTGGGCAAAGGAAGTCGGCATCGAGAAGGATACCTTCATCGTGCCCTGCGACTGCCCCCGGTTCCAGAGCGGCGACGCCAAGGGTCTGGTGAAGCAGTCCGTCCGCGGCGACGACATCTTCCTGGTGGTGGACCCCGGCAACTATTCCCTGACCTACAACCTCTTCGGCCATGAGAACCATATGTCCCCCGACGATCATTTCGCCAACCTGAAGCGTCTGATCCAGGCAGTTGCAGGCCGCAGCCACCGGATGACCGTCATCATGCCCTCCCTGTACGGCGGCCGTCAGCATCGCCGCATCGTCCGTGAGAGCCTGGACTGTGCTGTCGCCCTGCAGGAGCTGCAGAGCATGGGCGTGGAGAACGTCATCACCTTTGATGCCCATGACCCCCGCCTGATGAACGCTGTCCCCCTGATGAGCTTTGACAATGTCATGCCCACCTACCAGGTTCTGAAGACCCTGCTGTACCATATGCCCGAGCTGAGCTTCGACAAGGACAACTTCATGGTCATCTCCCCCGACGAAGGCGCCATCAGCCGCAATATGTACTTCTCCAGCGTCCTGGGCTGCAACCTGGGTATGTTCTACAAGCGCAGAGACTACACCCGTGTGGTCAACGGCCGGAACCCCATCGTTGCCCATGAGTACCTGGGCGAGAGCGTGGAGGGCAAGACCGTGTTCATCGCTGACGACATCATCGCTTCCGGCGAATCCATGCTGGAGGTTGCCCGTGAGCTGAAGAAGCGTGGCGCAAAGCACATCATCGCCAATGCCACCTTCCCCCTGTTCACCAGCGGTCT
Organism: Oscillospiraceae bacterium; assembly: GCA_017506735.1. Lineage (GTDB taxonomy): Bacteria > Bacillota > Clostridia > Oscillospirales > Oscillospiraceae > Faecousia. The sequence goes on from JAFVMW010000036.1 coordinate 6,300, forward strand.
GGAGAAGTTCGACAAGGCCGTGGCAGAGGGCACTCTGACCGCCGTCCTGGGCACCAACCTGACCTACCGCAAGCCCGAGCTGCTGGACCGTGAGTGGTACTTCGACGTGGACTGCTCCAAGTACTGCGCCTACTTTGTGGCTGCCATCAACCACGAGATGAGCGTTGGCTCCATCATCGACCCCATCAAGAAGATCGAGGCCCTGCTGGCAAGCAGAAACTGATTTCACATCCCACACCGGGTACGGTTCGCCGTACCCGGTTTTGCTTTACAATTCCTTCCATCTATGATAGAATAAATGAAGCAGTTATTTGTTAATCAAATTGGAGTTTGTAGGGCAGTTTGGTATCACCCATTGTAGGGGTCGGCGTCCTCGACGACCCGTTCGGCAATCTCCGATTGCCGCCTCGTAAGCACACCGTATTTCCCAAAATCCGCCCATCGAGGTCGGATTTTGGGTCGGGACGTCGAGGTGGTGCTCCGCGCAGCGAATCAGAATCCTGGTGATTGCCGGTGGCAATCACACATTGATTCAAACCGTCCCCTACGGTATCATCGAAACACCCCCACAAACTCCAATTGTTAGAACTGCTGTTGTCGAGCGGTTTCTGCTCGCATGACAACTGCAAACGCACCTGCGCACGAATTGTCAGCGGCGACTCGCCGCCAAACTCCAATTTGACAAGGAGGTACCGTTCCATGATCCGTATCGCAACCGAAAAAGACATCCCTGCCATGCTTGCCATTTACCGGCCCTATGTGGAGAACACCACCCATTCCTTTGAATATGACGTGCCCTGTCTGCGAACCTTTACCCAGCGCTTTTATGACCACATTGCCCAGTTCCCCTGGCTGGTGTGGGAGGAGGAGGGCCGGGTGCAGGGCTATGCCTACGCCGGGGCGCCCTGGGAACGGGCAGGCTACCGCTGGTGCGCCGAAACCTCCATCTACCTGGCGCCCCAGGCCCAGGGCCGGGGGGTGGGCCGGGCCCTCTATGCCCGGCTGGAGGAGCTGCTGGCGGCCCAGGGCTACCGGATGGTCTACGCCGTGGTCACCGGAGAGAATACCGGCTCCGTTGCCTTCCATGAGCGGCTGGGCTACCGGAAAACGGCGGTGTTCCAAAACTGCGGCTTCAAGCATGGCCGGTGGCTGGATGTGGTGTGGCTGGAGAAGGAACTCCGGGGCGATTTTGTACCCTCCGGATTTCCCAGAAATTGGATAGAGCTTGCATAAAATACAGGGGGCGCAACCGATAAATCAGACATTTTTACGGATAAACACACCAGGAAAAGGCTTGGATTGTATAAAACGACGGAAAAAAACGATTCTTTTTAGATAGTTTGTCTCTTTCGAAAAGAGCAAAAATATGGTATGTTATCCGTGGAATCATCTAGCCCGTTTTTGGGGGAGGTCTGCCCTTTCCCGGAACCGAGGCTGACCGGCATTTACCCTTACCCCCCGCGCGGAGAAACATTCCGCTAAGCAAATCTGAGGAAAATAACATATTTCAAAGGAGCTGTGACCATGTATTTCCACAAAAAGCGCGTTATCGCCATGCTGCTGGCCGGTGGCCAGGGCAGCCGCCTGCATGTCCTGACCCGGAAGACCGCCAAGCCTGCGGTTCCCTTCGGCGGCAAGTACCGCATCATTGACTTCCCCCTGTCCAACTGCGTCAACTCCGGTATCGACACCGTCGGTATCCTGACTCAGTATCAGCCTCTGGAGCTGAACGAGTATATCGGCAACGGCCAGCCCTGGGGCCTGAACAAGACCAACAGCTGCGCACAGGTTCTGCCCCCCTATGAGCGTAACGACAAGAAGTCCGGCTGGTTCGAGGGTACCGCCAACGCCATCTACAAGAACATCGACTTCGTCGATCGCTTCGATCCTGATTACGTGGTCATCCTGTCCGGCGACCACATCTACAAGATGGACTACAACGCAATGGTGGAGTATCATGTTGCCAACAACGCTTCCTGCACCATCGCTGTCCGTACCGTGCCCCTGGCTGAGGCTTCCCGTTTCGGCATCCTGAACACCAACCCCGACAACTCCATCTACGAGTTCGAGGAGAAGCCCAAGGTTCCCAAGTCCACCAACGCCTCCATGGGTATCTACTGCTTCAACTGGAGCGTCCTGCGTCAGGCTCTGATCGAGGACGAAGAGGATCCCAACTCCGATAAGGACTTCGGCAAGAACATCATTCCCAAGCTGCTGGGCGAGGGCCACAAGATGATGGCTTACAACTTCGACGGCTACTGGAAGGACGTGGGCACCATCTCCTCCCTGTGGGAAGCCAACATGGAACTGCTGGGCAAGGAGCCCGAGTTCGATCTGCGCGGCGGCCCCAACGAGACCATCTATGCCCGTAACGACGCTCATCCCGCTGCTTACATCGACGAGGACGCAAAGGTTTCCAACTCCCTGATCGCTGAGGGCTGTGAGATCTACGGCACCGTCAAGCACTCCGTCGTTTCCGTGGGCTGCACCATCGGTAAGGGCGCAATCGTTGAGGATTCCGTGGTTATGCCCGGTGTCGTCATCGAGGAAGGCGCAATTGTTCGCCATGCCATCCTGGGCGAGAACAGCAAGGTCGAGACCAACGCTGTTGTCGGCGGCGTCGACAAGAACGAGATCAGCGTCACCTCTAAGGACGCTGTTGTCAAGGCTAACACCGTGCTGGCTGCCGGTGCAATGCTGTAAGAGACAACGAAGGATAATAGGAGGAACCAAACTATGAACGTTATGGGTATCATTTTTGCCAACGATGCCACCACCGGCGTGCTGACTGAAAAGCGCACCATGGCATCCCTGCCCTTCGCTGGCCGCTACCGTCAGGTGGACTTCGCTCTGTCCAATCTGGCAGCAGCAGGTGTCCGCCATGTGGGCATCATTTCCCGTCACAGCTATCAGTCCCTGATGAACCACGTCGGTTCCGGCGAGGAGTGGGGCCTGGAGCTGGGTGAGGGCGGCCTGGAGTACCTGACCCCCTTCGCACAGTCCGTCAAAGATTCCTACCGCGGCAAGCTGGACTCCCTGCACACCGCTATGGACTTCCTGAACGAGGGCGCTGCTGACGAGCTGGTCGTTCTGATCGACTCCGCCATCGTTTCCAACGTCAACATGACCGAGATTCTGAACGCACACATCGCCTCCGGCAAGGATGTCACCGTCGTCACCAAGCGCGGCATCTGCAACGGCGAGAAGAAGATCGACCTGGCCCTGAACGTGGCCGACGGCGAGATCAAGGACATCATGGTTGACTATGCCGCTTCCGAGGCTTACACCGCTTCCATGGACATCTTCGTCACCAGCAAGGCATGGCTGATCAACATGGTCGAGTCCGCAGTTGCCCACGGCAAGTGCCACATGGACCGCGACCTGATCATGAACGGCTGGCAGACCGGCGTTGTCTCCATCAACGTTTATGAGTTCGACGGCGTTGCTCTGTTCAACGAGTCCGAGGAAGAGTACTACCACAACACCATGGCTCTGCTGGACAAGGATGTCCGCAACAACATCTTCTCCGGCAACCATGCTGTCTGGACCAAGACCCGTGACCGCGTTCCAACTCTCGGAATGCTTATAA
>JAFVMW010000037.1 GCA_017506735.1 Oscillospiraceae bacterium
CGCTTCAGCGCAATGGTACGTTTTTTACCTCACCCGTCTTTTCAAAATGCGTTGCATTTTGAAAATCCACCCTCCCCAAAGGGGAGGGCATCGGGCGTGCAATGCACGCCCCTACGGGGGTATCCCGTTACATCTACAAACACCATTTTGCAGATATGTTGTTGTCGAGCGGTTTCAACTCGCCTTACAATTACTGACGCACTTGCGCACGAATTGTCAGCGGCGGCTCGCCGCCAAACTCCAATTTGATCATAAGGAGGCACCCTCTATGTTTCAAGGCTTTTCCCCGGAGACGGTGGATTTCCTCTGGGGAATCCGGCTGAACAACAACCGGGAATGGTTTGAAGCCAACAAGAAAAACTATGTCAAATATCTCTACGAGCCCATGAAGGAGCTGGGGAAATACCTCTACGAGCCCTTCCTGGACCAGCCCGGCACTCTGATGAAGGTGAGCCGGATCTACAAGGATGCCCGGATGCATCCGGTGGTGCCCTACAAGGAGAGCCTGTGGATCTGCATCCGCCGGGATGTACAGTGGTGGGGCGAGAATCCCTGCCAGTATCTGGAGATCAATCCCGACGGCATCGACTACGGAATGTTCTTCTGGCAGCCCCGGGTGGCGAAGCTGGCGGAATTCCGGGCAGAGATCGCCCGGGACCCGGACACCTTCCTGGCCCTGGTGGAGCAGGCGGAGCGTGACACCGGCGTGAGGATCACCGCCGCGGAATACAAGCGCCCCAAGCCCTGCCCCGACCCCCGGCTGGAGCGGTTCTACCGCTGGAAGGGAAAAATCGGCTGTGTCCGCACCGAGTCCTTCTCCGATGCCACCTTCTGCCCGGAGCTGGCTGACCGGGCCAGGGACTTCATCACCGCCCTGACGCCGCTGACCAATTACCTGAGCCGCTTCGGAACGGAATAAACAATGGCCGCCCCTGGGAAATGGGGTTTATCAACAAAAGGAAGCCCTCCGGCAGCAGGCCGGAGGGCTTCAGACATATCAAATTACTCCCACAGGGCCTCGGGATACAGCTCCTTCTGGCGCAGGTCTGCCAGGGCAGCAACCACCTGGGGCTTGTCCTCCTTGTAGGTCACGCCGTACCACTTGTCGTTGGAGCGCAGAACCTTCACCCGGGCCTTCTTCTGGCTCAGCAGGTTGGAGACCACGGTGGGCAGGAAATATTCGGCCTTCATGGGGTTCTCGGCAATGGCCTTATCCAGGAAGGCAGGGAAACCGGCCCAGGCCTCCTCCAGATAGCTCTTCTGGAAGCCCCACAGGTTCATGGAAACAATGTCGTCCTCGCACAGATCGTGCCAGGTCTGGCCGTCGTCCTCGGTGTACTGGGGATTCCGCTCGCCCTGGATGATCTTGGTGCGCTCCACCACGTTGTGCAGGTAGCCGCTGGCAGTTTCGGTGCAGACACCCCGGGCAACGGAGCCGTTCTCGGTGACGGTGTTCTTCAGCAGGTAGCCCACCATGGCGTACTCGTACAGCTCGGGGGTGTCGGGGTGATGGAGCAGATAATTGTAGATCAGCTCAAAGCCCTCGGGGCCGTAGTAATCGTCGGCGTTGATGACGGCGAAGGGGCCGTCCACCACATCCCGGGCGGCCAGCACAGCCTGGGCGGTGCCCCAGGGTTTGGTTCTGCCCTCGGGGACGGTGTAGCCCTCGGGCAGATCCTCCGAACGCTGGAAGGCGTAGCGGACATTCATCTTCTTTGCGATCCGGTCGCCGATCTTCTCTCTGAAAACATCCTCGATCTCGGGTTTGATGACAAAGACCACCGTTTCAAAGCCGGCGCGCATGGCGTCGAAAACAGAATAGTCCAGGATCACATGGCCGTTGTCATCGATGGGGTCCATCTGCTTCAGACCGCCGTAACGGCTGCCCATGCCGGCTGCCATGACCACAAGTACGGGTTTGTTCATAAGAATCTTCCTCCAAATTATGTATATTCGTTTCGAAAATGCAGGGAACAGGGAAAAGGTTACTTAGAATCGGCGCACCAGGGCATAGCCCAGAACAATCACGCCAAGAACAATGCGGTAAATGCCAAACAGGGAGAACTTGTGCTTCCGCACATACTCCATCAGACCCCGGATGGCGGCGATGGACACCAGGAAGGACACAATCATGCCGGTGATCAGCACGGCGATTTCCACAGAGGTGGCGGCGTTGCCCTCCAGGAAAAATTTCAGTGCCTTCAGGGCACTGGCGCCCAGCATGGTGGGGATGGCCAGGAAGAAGGAGAATTCGCTGGCCGCGCTCCGGCTGACACCCAGCAGGATGCCGCCCAGGATGGTGGCGCCGGACCGGGAGGTGCCGGGGATCAGCGCCAGACACTGGAACGCGCCGATGAGCAGGGCAGTGCGCCAGGAGATGCCGTCCACCTCGGTGACAGTCATTGCTCCGGCCGGTCTTTTTTCCTCCACCCAGAGGAAGGCGATGCCGTAGACAATGAGCATCAGGGCCACCACAGTGTAGTTGTAGAAGTGGGCATCGAACCAGTCGTCAAAGGCAAGGCCCAGCACCGCCGAGGGCAGCACCGCCAGCACCACCTTGAACCACAGGGTCCAGGTGCCGTTTTTTTCGGCCTGGGATTTCTTCGGGGAGAAGGGATTCAGCTTGTGGAAGAACAGCACCAGCACCGCGAAAATGGCGCCCAGCTGGATTACCACATCGAACATCTCCTGGAAGGCCTCGGAAACCTTCAGGGTGAGAAATTCGTTCAAAAGAATCAGATGGCCGGTGGAGGACACGGGAAGCCACTCGGTGATGCCTTCCACAATGCCGAACACAATGGCCTTCAGAATTTCAAAAAACATGGAAGCTCCTTTCGGAATGGTCATACGATTTTACTATACTATACCCTATTGCCGGTATTTTTGCAAGAGAAATTACAGTTTTGTAACCAAAAAACGGAAAAAATGGGCAAAAGAGAACCAAAAAATGCACATTTCGGTTACATAACTCCCCCCCCGCGAGTCGCCGGTGACATTGCGTGCCTAAGTGCGTCAGTAAGCGTCCTGCAAGTAAAAACCGCTCGACCGGCGAGTCGCCGGTGACAATTCGTGCGCAGGTGCATCGGTAATTGTCCTGCGAGTATAAACCGCTCGAACACGGCATTAGACAGATAAATTGCAGTTTATCTACGTCATTGCGAGAAGCGAAGCGACGTGGCAATCCCCTTCAGACTTCGGGAAATTTGCGGGGGATTGCCACGCCAGTGTGCGCACTGGCTCGCAATGACATACATTTTTTAGCAGGTGCCCCCTACGGGGGCACCTCTCCCTTTGGGCGAGGCAAGGCGGCTTCGCCGCAAACACCTCGATAAACTGCAATTTGAAAAAATGTATTGTTCGAGCGTTTTCAACTCGCAGGACAATTTCCGACGCATTCTCGCACGCATTGCCTGCCGGGGCTTCCCGGCTGCACGCATTGCCCGTGGGGGCTTCCCCACAAGTGCAATCTGATTCCCTGCGATCTTTTACAAATTGTTCACCCTACTTGACGAATATGGGTTATAATGATAAAAAACAAGAAATATCAGAGGAGGAATACTGACCATGGCTGTATCTGTACTGATCGTAGAGGACGACAAGAATATTGCGGAGCTGCTTCAGATGTATCTGGAGAAGGAGGGCTACGCTGTGACCGTGGCCCATGATGGTGGGGCCGGTCTTTCGAAGTTCCGGGCCATCAAGCCCGACCTTGTGATGCTGGATGTGATGATGCCCGTCATGGACGGCTGGGGCGTGTGCAAGGCCATCCGTGCCGAATCCCAGACCCCGGTGATCATGCTCACCGCCAAGGGCGAAACCGATGACAAGGTTACCGGTCTGAAAACCGGCGCCGACGACTATATCACCAAGCCCTTTGAAATGCGTGAGGTGCTGGCCCGGATTGAGGCCGTGCTTCGCCGCACCGGCAATACTGTGACCAAAAAGAACGAACGCCGGCTGGTCTTTGACAAGCTGGTCATCGATATGGATGCCTTCGAGCTGACGGTGGACGGCAAAAAGGTGGATACGCCCCCCAAGGAGATGGAGCTGCTGTTCCACCTGGCCTCCTCCCCCAACCGGGTTTACACCCGGAATCAGCTTCTGGACGAGGTCTGGGGCTTTGACTACTTCGGCGACAGCCGTACCGTGGACGTTCATGTGAAGCGTCTGCGCGAAAAGCTGGAGGGCGTTTCCGATCAGTGGACGGTGAAAACCGTCTGGGGCGTGGGCTATAAGTTCGAGGTGGTCGGATGAAGACCACATTCGGGCGGCAGTTCGGCATTACGGTGCTGATCCTGCTTCTGGCCCTGCTGCTGCTGGGCGGTGCCTTCCGGCTGCTGACGGCGGAGTATCTGAAAAACAACACCAACAGCCAGCTGCTCACCGACGCGGCTGCCATCGCTGAACTCACCGCCGCCTATTCCGCCGATGACCGGCTGTATGATGAGCTGCTGCAGATCAATCTGAGTCTGGTGGCCCAGATCTCCGGCTCCGATGTGGTGGTCTGCGATGCCAGCGGCATCGTGGTCCTCTGCTCTGACCGGGACATTCTGTGCGAGCATCTTGGCATGGTCATGGACGAAACCTATCTGGAACGGGTTTTTGCCCTGGGCTCCGACCAGTCCTCCGGCAGGATTGAGGGACTGTATGACGAGGTCCGCTACCTGGCCAGTGTCCCTGTGGTCAGCCGGAACACCGGCGCCAACATCGGCGTGGTCATGGTTTCCGTGCCGGTGGAGGATACCATGGTGCTGCTGGAGGGCATTGCCGACATCCAGGTGACGGTATCGCTGCTGGTCATCCTCATTGCTGTGGTGGTCATGAGCGTATCCACCCGGAACCAGTGCCAGCCCCTGAAGGAAATGGCCCAGGCTGCCCGGGAATTCGGTCACGGAAATCTGAAGGCCAGAGTCCGCACCGGCGGCAAGAACACCGAAGAGGTGGACGAGCTGGCAATTGCCTTCAACAACATGGCCGCCTCCCTGGAAAAGAGCGAATACCAGCGCCAGGAGTTCGTTGCCAACGTATCCCATGAGCTGAAAACCCCCATGACCACCATCGGCGGCTATGTGGACGGCATTCTGGACGGCACCATTCCGCCGGAGCGCCACCGGTACTATATGGCCATCGTTTCCGATGAAACAAAGCGGCTGAGCCGTCTGGTCCGGAGTATGCTGGACATTTCCCGGCTTCAGGACTCCGGCTCCATCCCCGAGGAGAAAAAGACCCGGTTTGATGTGGAGGAAACCCTGGGCCAGGTGCTGATCAGCTTTGAGCAGCAGATCAACAGCAAGCAGCTGGATGTGAACGTGGACATTCCGGAGCATCCCACCTACACCCGGGCCGATGCCGATGCCATCACCCAGGTGATCTACAATCTCATTGACAACGCGGTGAAATTCTGCGCCGAAGGCGGCGAGCTGGGTCTGAAGATCCGGGAGGGCGGCGGAAAGATCTACATTTCCGTGTCCAACCAGGGCCAGACCATCCCTGCCGACGAGCTGCCCCTGGTCTTTGACCGGTTCCATAAGACCGACAAATCCAGAACCCGGAACCGGGACGGCTGGGGTCTGGGTCTGTACATCGTCAAGACCATTGTATGCTCCCACGGGGAGAATATCTCCGTTTCCAGCCGGGAAGGCAAGACCGAGTTCACCTTCACCCTGCCCCTGGTGAATTGATGAGTTGAAAGTGAAAAGTGGAAAGCGGAAAATGATTGCGCCGCAGTCTGATGGCTTTCAATCATTTGTGAAGCAAATACCGTAACTTTCCACTTTCAATTTTCCATTTTACACTTGGGCACGAGCCCAATAAAAGAGGTTATTATCATGGCAGAATTTGAAAATGACGGCCTGGATGCCCGGGAGCCGGAATATGAATATGCCTACGACAAGGGCTGCGGATGTCCCGACCATTACTACGGCATCGGCTCCACCACACCGCCGAAGGATCACACCGCTGTGGTTTCGGTGGTGCTGATCATGCTCATTTCCATCTGCGGCGCTCTCAGCGCCCTGAGCTTGCTGAATATTGACCCCTTCCGGGGTGTTGTGACCCAGAAGCCCCAGCCTCAGGTGGGTGTTCCCGTCCATTTCAGCACCTCTGAGGTCAGACTTCCCGACGGCCTGGAGCAGTCCGGCGGCGACACCGCCGATCCCCAGGGTGGGGTCCAGTCCCAGCTTCCTGCCGACGGAATGGAACTGGAGCTCAGCGGTGTGCCCACAGCCACCATGCCCACCGGGCAGGGGGAGGAAACTGTGAAGGTGGTGGACCCGGTGCTGAGCTGGCAGGAGGTCTACGAAAAGGTGATCCCCAGCGTGGTCAGCATCGTCTGCTCCGACGGCTACTCCACCGGCTCCGGCACCGGCGTGATCATGGACCAGAGGGGCTACATCATCACCAACGCCCATGTGGTGGAGGACGCGGAGGTCATCCAGGTGATCCTTTATGATGACCGCCGGGTCACTGCCCGGTGCATGGGCCTGGACAAGATCTCCGACCTGGCGGTGCTGTATATCTCCGCCGAGGGCCTGATCCCTGCGGAGTTTGGTGATTCCGACCTGCTTCGGGTGGGTGACGAGGTGGTGGCCATCGGCGATCCCCTGGGCGTGGAGCTTCGGGGCACCATGACCGACGGCATCATTTCCGCCATCAACCGGGGTCTGGAGGTCAACGGCAGAACCATGTCCCTGCTTCAGACCACCGCCGCGCTGAACAACGGCAACTCCGGCGGCCCCCTGGTGAACTGCTACGGCCAGGTGGTGGGCATCAACACCATGAAAATCGGTGACTACGCCAGCACCTCCGGCGTGGAGGGGCTTGGCTTCGCCATCCCCATGTCCGCCGCCAAGGGTGTGGTGGAACAGCTTGCCACCATGGGCTATGTGGCCGGACGGCCGGAGCTGGGCCTGGAGGGCCAGATGCTGTCCAGCTTCTACCAGCACTATTACCGTCTGCCGGCCGGTATGATGATCACCGCTGTGGACGAAAACAGCGATGCCCACGCCAAGGGCATCCAAAGCGGCGACATTCTGCTGTACCTGAACGGCCAGCGGATCACCTCCCTGGAGGTCTACCAGAACACCGTCAACGGCCTGGAGGTGGATCAGACCGTCAGCGTCATGATCTACCGCAGCGGCAGGGAATACGAGCTGACCTTAGTGGTGGGCGAGGACCACGGAATGAATTGAGAAAACAGAAGGCGCGCCGCATTTGCGGCGCGCCTTCGACTGTAAAAAACTGCTTGTAGGGGTCGGCCTCCCGGACGACCCGTTCGGCAATCTGTGATTGCCGCTTACGCGGCACGGGACGTCGGGGACGCCGTCCCCTACGGTATGGGTAAATAAGACGTTATGATCTTATTCCTGACCGCCTTCGCCGGGGGCCTTGGGCCTGCGGCGGCGGTAGTTGTTCCGGCGGCGGCGGTGGGTTTCACCGTCGGGCTTTTCCTGGGCAGGCTGGGGAGCGTCCTGGGGCTTCTCCTCCGTGGGCTTTTTCTCGGGACGGGGCTTCCGGGGAGGACGGGGCTTGTCGGTCTTTTCTGTCTTTTCAGGCTTTTCTGCCTTCTCGGGCTTCTCCTGCTTCTGCTCGGCAGGGCGATCCTCGCTGGGCTTGCCGCTCTTGGGACGGCGGCGGCGCTTGGCACGGTTCTCCTGGCTGTCGGCGGCAGGTGCGGCAGGCTCCTCGGGAATGGGCTTCTCCTCCACCACGTTTTCCTCGGAATAGCGGAATTTCACCGCGTCCAGCATGGCAGGCTCCGCCTCCTCACGCTTCTTCTCCGGACGCTTGCCGGAGCCGGAGATGGGAGCCAGATCCGCAGGAATGGGAGGATCGTTCTTCTTGGCCTTGCCGCTGCGCAGAACACAGATGTCACAGTTCTGGTAGCAGCCCACCGTTTCCGGGGCGTTCTCCATGCGAACCTTCACATTCTGCCGCAACAGATTCACATCCACCACGGTGCCCCGGCCGTCGGGAGTGTCCACAAAGGACTCCATCTTGGGGCTGGTGCTGATCAGATCCTCGTAGGCCTCCTGCTCATATTTCAGGCAGCACATCAGACGGCCGCAGGTGCCGCTGATCTTGGTGGGATTCAGGGACAGATTCTGGGTTTTGGCCATCTTGATGGACACGGGCTGGAAATCGGACAGGAACTGGGCGCAGCAGAAGGGTCTGCCGCAGATGCCCAGGCCGCCAACCATCTTGGCCTTGTCCCGGACGCCGATCTGGCGCAGCTCGATCCGGGTGTGGAAGATGCCGGCCAGGTTCTTCACCAGCTCCCGGAAGTCCACACGCTCGTCGGCGGTGAAGATGAACAGGATCTTGCTGCCGTCAAAGCTGTACTCCGCGGCCACCAGCTGCATATCCAGGCCATGCTCCTCAATTTTTTGCAGGCACACGCTGAAGGCCTTCTTCTCCTTGGAGCGGATCTCCGTCACCTGCCGCTCGTCGGCCTCGGTGGCGAAGCGGATCACGCTGCGCAGGGGCGGAACCACCTCTTTTTCCGGGATAAAATGGTTTCCGGCGGTGCAGATGCCGTACTCCGGGCCCCGGGAGGTTTCAATGATCAGATGGGAGCCGGTGGTGATGATCTTTCCGGCAGGGTCGAAGTAATAGACCTTCTGGCCGGGACGGAACTGAACGTCCACCACCTCCACCATGGCAGGTGCCTCGGGACGCTCCTCCTCCGGCAGAGGGACAATGTCAAATGTATCTTCCATAATCTATCTCCTTGTTTGATAACACGATGGGTGAGAAACGGAAACGGTGAATCAGGGACTGTGTTCAGAAAAATTGCAGTTTGTGGGGCCCATAGCCTCCCCTTTGAGGGGAGGTGCCCAGTGCGCACACTGGGCGGAGGGGTGAAAGCCTACGGAATGGAAGTGGTTCGAAAAAGCCACCTTTCACCCCTCATACTAATTCTTGATAGAACGGCCTAGATGCTCAGCGAGGATAAATTGTGTCAGAAAAGGCCGACGACGACGGTGGGCTGTCGCCCACCTAGGAGGAGAACGCATTCTGGTGCAATTTAGGCCGGTGAGCGTCAGGCTGTTTTATTAAGAGTTAGTATCAGTCCGCTTCGCGGCCAGTTGCCTACGGGCAACCCTGTCGCGGCTCTGACAGCCCACAGGGCTGTCATTCACTACCGCGACTGCGCTCCGCTTACCCCTCTGAGGGGAGCCTTTGGCTCGCCAAACTGTAATTTTGCTGTCTTAGCCTTTCCGTTTACCGCAGCGCCCAGTTGAGCCAGCCGCAGACGGCGGCGCAGGACACATTGCCCTGGGCGTATTCCATGGCCTTTTTCAGCACCTGGCAGTGGGCCATCAGATCCCTGGGGTGCCGGCTTTCAGCAATCCGGGCAGCCTCCGGCAGGGCGGCAGGCAGACCGGCCCGGCAGACAATGGCCTGCTCCAGCACCTCCAGCCAGGCTCCCAGCTCCGGGATCAGGGCATCCCGTTTCCATTTCTCCATGGGAACCAGCAGACTCAGCAGGCCGTACACATCCCGGGCGGCGTAGCACCGGGCGAAGGTCCGGGTGGTATCGGAAACGGCGGCGCCGGACATCAGCTTCCGGGCCTGGCCCAGATAGCCGCCGCTGCGCAATATGGCCGCGCTGACGGTCTGGCTGTCGGCCTCCGGAAATTCCCGGGTCAGAATGGAGCGCAGAAGCGCCTCGGACAGCGACCGCATTTTCAGCTCCACGCACCGGGAACGGACGGTGGGCAGCAGCTTGTCCGGGTTGTCCGCCAGGATCAGAAAAACGCCGTACTCCGGCGGCTCCTCCAGCACCTTCAGCAGGGCGTTCTGGCCCTCGATGTTCAGGTCCTGGCCCCGGGGGAACAGGTAGATTTTCTTGTCTCCCTCGTTGGGACGGATGAAAATGTCCGAACGGGCCTCCCGGATCAGCCTGACGGGCAGGATCTTCTTTTCCGGGTCATCGATGGTGATGTAGTCCGGGTGGGTATGGCTCAGCACCTTCCGGCAGGACCGGCAGACGCCGCAGGGCCCCTCCGGTTCCCGGCAGAGCATGGCCGCGGCGATGAGATCCGCCAGGGTATGCCGTCCGGAGCCCTCCGGGCCGGAAATCAGATAGAAATGGGACAGCTTCCCCTTCCGTCCGGCGGCGGTCAGATTCTGTTTCAGCGTTTCATTGCCCAGCAGCGCCTCGAACCCCATCTGATCCCCTCCCAACTGCAAGCGATACTTTCCATATTGGTTATTATAGCACAGATTTTGCAAGATGCCATCTTTTTTTCATGGAAAAATCGGAATTCCCGGCCAATGTGGAATTGCAGCCTGTGGGGGTCCGCGTCCTCCACATCCCGTTCGGCAATCTTCGATTGCCGCCTTGTAACCACACCTTATTTCCAAAAATCCGCCCATGGAGGTCGGATTTTTGGTCGGGACGTCGAGGTGGTGCTCCGCGCAGCGAATCAAAATCCTGGTGATTGCCGGTGGCAATCACACATTGATTCAAACCGTCCCCTACGATATCCATGTAACACCTCTATAAACGCCAATTCGCCTGTCCCAAATCCCTCTTTTTGGAAAAAACGTTGAAATAGATATGGATAATGTCTGGATTCATATTGATATTGCTGAAGTTTTCGATTATGATATGATTGGAATTAGGAAAGAAGTTACTCTGTGACCAACCATATCCATATGATTTAAGGAGGACTACCATTATGCAGTACTTAGGCGTTCACTATGAAATGAAGCACGCCCCCAAGCTGGACCCCACCTTTATTCCCTTCGGTGTGTGGAGAGCCGCTTACCTGAAGGATGCAAAGCAGCCCATCGCCATCGCTGTGGAGCGTGACCAGAACCAGGTTTCCGTCCACCGCACCTTTATCCACGGCACCCCCGAGATGAAAGAGGCCGACTACCGCTATGTGGAGCGGTATGTGAAGTTCCTGCTGTGGTCCACCGGCGGCTTCCGGGTTTCCATCTGCGGCTGCTCCGAGCTTGCCCAGATGCTGAAGGCTGCCTACACCCCCTCCGGCGACCGTGCCTTTGACTTCACCTTCGTCAACCAGCTCTATGAGCGTGACCTGGAGATTCTGGATCTGCCCCTGGAGGAGTGCCCTGCCGCCAACGAAACCGCCAAGCCCATGGGCGGCTATATGGAAGGCTGCCGCATCGGCTTCGACGCAGGCGGCTCCGACCGGAAGGTTTCCGCTGTCATCGACGGCGAGTGTGTCTACTCCGAGGAGGTCATCTGGTTCCCCAAGCTGAACGAGGACCCCGACTACCACTTCGGCCACATTGTGGAGGCCATGAAGACCGCCGCCTCCAAGATGCCCAGAGTTGATGCCATCGGCGTAAGCTCTGCCGGCACCTTTATCGGCAACGCTCCCATGGTTGCTTCCCTGTTCATCAAGGTTCCCCGTTCCAACTGGGACAAGGTCAAGACCATCTATGACCGTGCCGCCGCGGAGATCGACCCCAACGTGCCCATCGTGGTTGCCAACGACGGCGACGTGTCCGCTCTGGCCGGTGCCATGGGTCTGGGCAAGGGCAAGCTGATGGGCCTGGCCATGGGCACCTCTGAGGCTGTCGGCTACGTTGACGCTGACCAGAACGTACTGGGCTGGATCAACGAGCTGGCCTTCGCTCCCGTTGACCTGCAGGCCGGTGCCATGCAGGACGAGTGGTCCACCGACTATGGCGTGGGCTGCAAGTACTTCTCCCAGGATGCGGTCATCAAGCTGGCTCCCTGGGCCGGTATCGAGATCCCCGGGGATCTGTCCCTGGCAGAGAAGCTGAAGTTTGTCCAGAAGCTGATGGAGGCCGACGACGAGCGGGCCATCGCTGTGTTCGAGACCATCGGCGCATACCTGGCCTACACCGTGGTGCTGTACAACCAGTTCTATGATCTGGAGTACATGATGCTGCTGGGCCGTGTCATGTCCGGCAAGGGCGGCGACACCATCCTCCGGGTCTGCAACGAGATCCTGGCGGACGAGTACCCCGAGCTGGCCAAGAAGTGCCTGGTCACTCTGCCCGACGAGAAGATGCGCCGTGTTGGCCAGTCCGTGGCCGCCGCATCCCTGCCTGCCGCAAAGTAAAATACGGAAAGAAGCTCGTATTTCGATTTGTCGGTGTGTTCATTGACGGGTGTAGGGGACGGCCTCCCGGACGTCCCGTGCCGCGTTAGCGGCAATCATTGATTGCCGACGGGTCGTCGAGGACGCCGACCCCTACGATAAATTGAAATTGACTTATTAAGGGAGGTTATCCTGTGTTCTACAAAAACGCGAGAATTTTCACCGGTGATTTCCAGTTCCATACCGGTGCTTTTGAAGTGGTGGACGGCAAGTTCGGTGCCGTTCTGCCTGAAAACGTTCCCGAGGACGCCATCGATCTGAATGGCGCCACCGTCATCCCCGGTCTGATCGAGGTTCACAGCCACGGCGCAGCCGGCTTCGACTTCTCCGACGGCGTGTATGAGGGCCTGGTGGAGATGGCAAAGTATTACCTGTCCTGCGGTGTCACCTCCTTCGCCCCTGCGTCTATGACCCTGCCCTATGATGTGCTGGAGAAGGCCTTCGCCACCGCCCGGAAGATCGTGGACGAGAAGCCCGATGGCTGCTCCGTCCTCCGGGGCATTCAAATGGAGGGCCCCTACTTCTCCTACAAAAAGCGCGGCGCCCAGAATGCCGACTATCTGAAGGAGCCGGACTTCGAGGGCTTCAAGGCCCTGTATGAGGGCTGCGGCGGTCTGGTCCGCATTGTGGACGTGGCTCCCGAGCTGCCCGGCGCTGCGGAATTCGTGGCAAAGGCCAAGGATCTTTGCACCGTGTCCATCGCCCACACCGATTCTGACTATGACCATGCCAAGCTGGCTGTGGACGCAGGCGTCACCCATCTGACCCACCTGTACAACGCCATGCCCGGCATTCACCACCGGAACCCCGGCGTGATCCCTGCCGCTGTGGAAAACAAGAACGTCCGGGCAGAGATCATCTGCGACGGCCTGCACATCCATCCTGCCTCCGTCCGGCTGGCCTTCTCCATGTTCGGCGGCGAAAGAATGATCGCCGTGTCCGACTCCGGCCGCTGCGCCGGTCAGGCTGAGGGCTACCAGTTCGACCTGGGCGGTCAGATGGCAGAGGTTCGGGGCGGCGTTGCCAAGCTGGTGGGCACCGAGACCATCGCCTGCTCCGCCACCAATCTGTGGCAGTGCCTGGTGAATCTGCTGGCCTGGAACATCCCCGAGGAGGACGCTGTCCGTGCCTGCACCTACAACCCTGCCTGCGCCATCGGCGCCCAGGAGCTGGTAGGCTCCATCCAGTCCGGTAAGGTTGCCGACTTCCTGGTCATCGCCCCCGGCTACACCGGCAAGCGCGTGTTCCTGGCTGGTATTGAGCAGTAATCGAACCGAATATCCCCAAGGCGTGCCGCAAATGCGGCACGCCTTTTTTGCGCGGCCCGGAAGCCCGGGCAGGCAATTTGAACAAAACAACTCAAAAAAATACGCAGAAAAACGCCGCCCGAGGGGATGGGCGGCGTTTTCCGGAGGGGACCCGGCAGGACGAGGGGGTGTCCTGCCGGGGATGGATTCAGTTTTCAGCGTCGGCGTGGATGCGCTTGTGGGCCTCGATGGCGATTTCCGGCAGGAGGTCGTAGAGGATCATCAGGTCGCCGTTCTTCCGGGCCAGGGTATCTTCGTCCACGGGGATGTAGGTGATGTCGTTAACATCGTTCTTTTTGGGAGCGGACTCCAGCAGGCATTCCCAGGCGCAGCGGTACAGTGCTTCCGCTTCGGACAGGAGGGCCAGCTCCCGCTTCTTTGCGGTGCGGTTGCGGACATTGCCGTACAGACACATAGCACCGCCCACCGCCATACCCAGACCGGTGAGCCGCCAGACGCCATCCGTTCCGAACAGTGCCGTAATCACAATACCCGCCAGAATCAGCAGGACAAAGGGAATACTGGTTCTGATCAGAACCTTCCGGTTGTCCATGTACAGATCATACTTTGCCCGGGCGCAATCGGCGCAGACATCGAATTCCTCGAAGTCCCCCAGAGCCTGAACCCGGTTCTCCTTGCCGATGTCCCGGACGTGGAGGGTTTCCACATGGAGGGTCCGGAAATGGTAGTCGTTATGCGCTTTTCCGCATTTGATACAGGTCATAGTATACTCCTTTGTTTCCCATTCCCGAATCCGCAATTGAAGGGGATTGCCACGTCGGGGCTTCGCCCCTCCTCGCAATGACATGGAGATTTGCGGCCTCGGGAATGGGGTGCCGCTTTCGCGGCACCCACAGTATTGCGAATGAATCAGATTACAGCATACCGGCCATCAGGGACAGCATCAGGGAGCCCAGCAGCAGGATGACTGCACCGCCCAGACGGGAAGAGATCTGTGCGAAGGGCATCAGCTCCATGCGGTCAGCAGCGGACAGAACGGCCACGTCGCCGGTGCCGCCCATGTTAGCCATGCACAGGCCAGCGGTGATACCGGCCTCCACGGGGTAGAAGCCAACGAACTTGCCCACGAAGAATGCGCCGAAGAAGGCACCCAGGCAGGTGACCAGGCACAGCACGAAGTAGGTCACGTTCAGGGACTCCAGAACAGCGTTCAGATCCAGGTAGCAGATACCGATACCGACCAGCAGGGTATTGGTCAGGTTCTTCATAATGAACTGGAACCACTGATAGCAGGCGATCTCGATCTGCTCAGGCAGGCAGTTGGTGACCTTGCAGATGGCCACGGTGATGATCATCCAGGCGTAGGCGTGGATGGAGACGGAGGGAACGAGCATGCCCCACAGCTTGGCAACGATGTAGCCCCAGGCGAAGAAGCTGACGGAAACCAGCAGGCCGACGCCCATGTTGGTGATCTTGATGTCGTCGCGCTTTGCCTGCATCTCGGGGGAGATCTCCAGCTCAGCGGGATCGATGGAACCGGACTGCATCAGAGCACCCTGGCCGTTCCATTTCTTGTCGGTGATGATCTTGACGATGATGCCGGCGATGACGATGGAGATGGCGTTGCCGATGGCAACAGCGGGGGTCATAACGGACAGAGCCTCGTCAGCGGTCATGGTGCCGGAGGACTCGAAGATCTTGGACAGGGGGGTAGCACCTGCGCCCATGCCGCCGCCCATGATGGGCAGAGCGATCAGCAGCAGTGCGCGGACCCAACCGAAGCCCATGACCTGGCCCAGAACGGAGCACAGTGCGAAGGACAGGATCAGGCCGCCGAAGATGGCGGGGAAGTAGCGGGCTGCGGCCTTGACCAGCAGCTTGCGGTTCATGCCCAGAATGGAGCCGGTGATCAGGGCTGCGATGTAGAAGTCCAGGAATGCGCCGGTGGGCTTGAAGAAAGAGGTGATGTTGGTGACCACTGCCTCAGGCAGGATCTTGAAGAAGTTCAGTGCTGCGGAACCGAAGATGATGACGATGGCACCGCCGCCCAGGTAGTCCTTGACGATGGGGGTGTTGTCACCGATCTTGCCCATAACCGTACCCAGGACGATCATGATGGCGAAACAGCCAGCCATGCCGACGGGCAGAACGCCCATGTAGGTGGCGACCAGAACGACAGCTGCGAAGATACCGAACAGGTACCAGGGCAGGTTGAAGAGCTTCATGGGCTCTTTTTGCAGAGTGTTGTTAGCCATTGTTTTTCCTCCTAAAATTTTCTTCTCTCTTATGTGGAATGCGGTTTCCCGCCGATTCCCTTAGATACGGGCAACGCCGGTGGCCCGGGCAGCCTCAGCAACAGCCTTGGCGACGGTGGGGCCGACTCTGGGATCGAAGGCCTTGGGGATGATGTACTCCTCGTTCAGCTCCTCGTCGGTGATCAGGTTGGCCAGAGCCATGGCGGCGGCCATCTTCATCTCCTCGTTGATGTCGGAGGCACGAACGTCGAAGGCGCCGCGGAAAATGCCGGGGAAGGCCAGGACGTTGTTGACCTGGTTGGGGTAGTCGGAGCGGCCGGTGGAGATGACTCTTGCGCCGCCTGCCTTTGCGTCATCGGGGAAGATCTCGGGGGTGGGGTTGGCGCAGGCAAAGACGATGGCGTCCTTGTTCATGGTCTTGACCATCTCGGTGGACAGGGTGTTGGGAGCGGAAACGCCGATGAACACGTCAGCGCCCTTGATGACATCAGCCAGCTTGCCGGTTTCCTTCTGCAGGTTGGTGACCTCAGCCATTTCCTTCTTGATCCAGTTCAGGTTCTCACGGCCTGCGTAGATGGCGCCGGTGCGGTCGGTCATGACGACGTTCTTGAAGCCGGCGGACAGCAGCAGCTTGACGATGGAGATGGCAGCTGCGCCGGCACCGGAGGTGACGATCTTGACCTCTTCCTTCTTCTTGCCGACGACCTTCAGAGCGTTGGTCAGACCGGCCAGGGTGACGATGGCGGTGCCGTGCTGGTCATCGTGGAAGATGGGAATGTCGCACTTTTCCTTCAGCTTGCGCTCGATTTCGAAGCAGCGGGGAGCGGAGATGTCCTCCAGGTTCACGCCGCCGAAGGAGCCGGAAATCATGTAGATGGTGTTGACGATCTCGTCCACGTCCTTGGACTTGATGCACAGGGGGAAAGCGTCCACATCGCCAAAGGCTTTGAACAGAACGCACTTGCCCTCCATAACAGGCATACCGGCCTCGGGGCCGATGTCGCCCAGACCCAGAACGGCGGTGCCGTCGGTGATGACAGCGCACAGATTGTGACGACGGGTCAGCTCGTAGGACTTGTTCACGTCCTTGTTGATCTCAACGCAGGGCTGGGCAACGCCGGGGGTGTAGGCCAGGGACAGGTCGTCCTTGGTGGCGACGGGCACGGTGGCCACAACCTCAATCTTGCCCTTCCACTCACCGTGGAGCCGCAGGGATTCCTTTGCGTAATCCATCGTAAATTCCTCCTTAATCCTTGAATGCATTTTTAACAAAACCACCCCTCTGGAGGGCGATTTTTTGTTCATGTTTTACTATACAACAATGTGAATAGAATGTTAATATTAAGAAAGTAAAATAAATTACTTTTTTATACACACTGACGGTAAAGCTGCAAATTGGAGTTTGGCGAGGTGTTTCGATGATACCGTAGGGGACGGCGTCCTCGACGTCCCGACCCAAAATCCGACCTCGATGGGCGGATTTTGGGAAATATGGTGTGGTTACGAGGCGGCAATCGGAGATTGCCGAGCGGGTCGTC
>JAFVMW010000038.1 GCA_017506735.1 Oscillospiraceae bacterium
AACCTGGGGCAAGACCTGCAAGTTCTTCCGCGAGCTGCGCAGCGAGCTGAAGAAGGTCGTCTGGCCCACCATGGAGCAGGTCCTGAAGAACGCTCTGGTTGTCGCCTGCTGTGTTCTGGTCGTCGGCGCATTCATCTGGCTGTTTGACTATGTTGCTCAGGTTGGCATCAACGGTCTGATCAGCCTGGTTCACAATCACTGATAGGTAACGCCATGGCAGACGCAAAATGGTATGTCATCCAGACCTATTCCGGCTACGAGAATACGGTCAAGGCCACCATTGAAAAGACGGTTGAAAACCGTCATCTCCAGGATCAGATCCTGGTCATTTCCATCCCCACCGAAACCGTCACCGAAAAGACGGAGAAGGGCGAACTGAAAACCTATGAGCGCAAGCTCTTCCCCAGCTATGTGCTGGTGAAGATGATCTATACCAACGAGGTTTGGCATCTGATCAAGAATATCCGCGGTGTCACCGGTTTCCTGGGCGATACCATGAACAAGGATAACTCCGGCGCAAACAAGGAGCCCATCCCCCTGTCCCAGGAAGAGGTTTACGCCATGGGCATGGAAAAGCGCGAGATCATTCTCGACTACAAGATCGGCGACACCGTCAAGATCTACGAAGGCGTTTACACCGGCCAGACCGCCGTTGTGGACGACATCGATCTGGACGCCCAGCTGGTTCACCTGTCCGTCAGAATGTTCAACCGTCAAATTCCGCTCTCCCTGCCTCTGGACGCAGTGGAGCTTGATACTAATTCCTGACAAAATCCTTCGCCCCCACCGGTCTGAATCCCGCCAGAAGGTGTTCTCCGCCTTGATGGGCGTCAACCCATCTGCGTTGTCGGCCTTTTCTGGCAGGCTTTATCCTCGCTGGGTCCGGAATGATTTTATTCAGAAATTAGTATAAATCCCAATAAACGCATCGGATCGGGTAATTGATTTCCCGGTCGTGACGTGGGAGGGGCATGACCGCCCCGCAAAAAATGCGCAAGAGCGCATACTACCACATTTTAATTTGGAGGTGCTTTACAATGGCACAGAAAGTCACTGGTATCATCAAGCTGCAGATCAATGCCGCTAAGGCAACTGCTTCTCCCCCTGTCGGCCCCGCTCTGGGTCAGCACGGTGTGAATATCGCCGCATTTATCAAGGAGTTCAACGCCCGCACCAAGGATATGGAAGGCTACAAGATCCCCGTCGTCATCACTGTCTACGCGGACCGTTCCTTCACCTTCATCACCAAGACTCCCCCCACCCCCCTGCTGGTTATGAAGGCCATCGGCCTGAACGGCGGTTCCGGCGTTCCCAACAAGAACAAGGTCGGCACCATCACCATGGCTCAGGTTACTGAGATCGCCAAGACCAAGCTGCCCGACCTGAACTGCGTCTCCCTGGAGTCCGCTATTTCCCAGGTTAAGGGTACCTGCCGCTCCATGGGCGTCAGCGTTGTTGACTGATTGATTATTTGCTTTTCCGGGCGCAGACAAGCCCGGTAATGTGGGAGGATTATTCCGCATCACCACGATAAGGAGGATATTACATTGTTTAGAGGTAAAAAGTATCAGGAGAGCGCCAAGCTGATTGACCGCTCCGTTCAGTATGAACCCGCTGAAGCCCTGGACCTGGTTGTGAAGGGTGCTTCCGCAAAGTTCGACGAGACCGTCGAGCTGCACATCAAGTTGGGTGTTGACTCCCGTCACGCTGACCAGCAGGTCCGCGGCGCTGTCGTTCTGCCCAACGGCACCGGCAAGACCCGCCGCGTGCTGGTCTTCACCAAGGACGCCAAGGTCGAAGAGGCCAAGGCAGCCGGCGCTGACTATGTCGGCGGCATGGACCTGGTTGAGAAGATCACCAAGGAGAACTGGTTCGAGTTCGACGTCGTCGTTGCTTCCCCCGACATGATGGGCATCGTTGGCCGTCTGGGTAAGGTTCTGGGCCCCAAGGGTCTGATGCCCTCCCCCAAGGCTGGCACCGTGACCCCCAACGTCGCTGCTGCTGTCAAGGAAATCAAGGCTGGTAAGGTCGAGTACCGTCTGGACAAGACCAACATCATCCACTGCCCCATCGGCAAGGTTTCCTTCGGCGTTGAGAAGCTGCAGGAGAACATGGACACTCTGGTCAAGGCTGTTGTCAAGGCTAAGCCCGCAGCTGCCAAGGGTCAGTATATCCGTTCCTGCGTCGTCGCTTCCACCATGGGCCCCGGCGTCAAGGTCAGCTCCGCAAAGTACGTGTAATTTATTATATAGTACGGCATATCACCCGGAAAGCTTCGGCTTTCCGGGTTTTTGCATCTCTTCGACCGAAAAAACAGAATGCAACATTCCGTTGCTTGCTTTTTCCGGCCCGGAACGGCATAATACCCCCGAGGTGATTCTTTATGAACAAAGTCCATACCACAATCAAACGCCTGCGCCAGGACCGGGGCATCAACCAGGAGCAGCTGGCGGAGCAGCTTCATGTGACCCGGCAGGCGGTATCCAGCTGGGAAACGGGCAAAACCCAGCCGGATATTGAAACCCTGACTCAGCTCGCTGAATTCTTTGAGGTTTCTGTGGAGCATCTGATCTACGGAAAACCCAGCCAGGCAGAATCCGGGCAGAAGCAGAAGCGCTGGGAATGGAACCGGGGCCGGTTTCATCTGGCCGTGACCTATTACCCGGAGGAAATGCTGCGGCTGGGCATGATCCTGGCCACGGTAGTGTCCTACGTCAAATGGCAGTCCATCGGCTGGGCCATCCTCCACGGAATGCTGAACTGGGGCTACATCCTCTATTTTCTGATCCGGTACTGATACTGATTTTGGAAATCTGTAGACTTAAGAATTTTTAAGTTGACGGTTTCACCTCCCGGATGGTATAGTAAAAGAAAAAAGCGAGGTAACGACCATGAAAAGATCACACATCGCCCTGGTTCTGGCCCTTTTGATGTGCCTGACCCTCTTCGGCTGCGGCAAGGACGCGCCGGAAACCACCGCTCCGACTACAACACCCACCGTCCCCGAGACCACCGCGCCCCAGACCGTCACCCCCATCATCACCGAGCCTGTGGAAACCCAGCCCCCGGAAACGGAAAAGCCCGGCCCCACCATTGAAAGCTTTACAGACCTGCTGAACAGCGATCGCCCTGAAGCCTACTGGCTCTGCCAGGCCATTGGCTGTGTGTTCGGCCAGCCCGAGGATATCGATCCCTATTACTTCTTCTACAACGGCATCGTCCAGAACTGCTGGGATGCCATCTCCGAGGAATCCGTCGCCTGGCTGGAGAGTCAGGGCCATAAGAAGGGCTCCGCACTGCAGGTCATGCCGCTTGATGACATGGAGCAGGTGATGCAGGATGTTTTCGGCATCTCCATGGCAGATGTGGAAGCCGGTATCCCCGACCGTTGGCGCTATCTCCAGGAGGAGAAGGCCTACGCCTCCTTCCACAGTGATGTCCGGGGCGGTATGGGCGGCATCACCATCACCTGGGTGGATGAATACGCCGGCGGCCGGATCGATGTGTTCTACTCCGTCAGCGGCAGCTACTACAACACCGCAACCGGCGAATGGCTGGACAATCCCGACATGGTTCTGGCCCTGCGGCAGCAGCCCGATGGCAGCTATCAGATCCTGGCCAACATCGAGGCTCCCGAAAAGTAACACTTCCCGGTCCCGGAAGGCATCCGCCTTCCGGGACTTCATCATTTTTAAGAATTCTTTATTTGACTCCCCCACCCCAGGCAGATAAAATATAGGTAAGGAGGGATCTTTATGAAAAAAATTGCGAAAATCATGGCCCTCATGGCCCTTTTATGCTGCGTACTGGCATTTGTGTTTGCCTTTACCGGCAATCCCCTTTCCTGGGTGCTGGTCCGGCACCGGGCCAGTCAGTATCTGGACATACAATATCCGGAACTGGACATTGAAATTGAGTCCATTATCTATGATCATCTCTTCGGCGGCTTTGATGTGGATGTGACCTCCCCCACTAGCCGGGATACCCATTTCACCCTGACCCTGGACGGCTGGGGCAATGTGAAGTATGACCGATATGATGCGGTGACCTCGGGAGCCAATACCGTGGCCCGGCTGAGCAGAGAATACCAGAACCTGGTGAACAATGCCCTGACTGGCTCCGTCTTTGCCGATGCCCGGGTGTATGCGGAATTCTGTACCCCCGGCACCATTGAGTACAACACCTTTACCCATAATCACAGCACCCGAACCCGGACCATCGAGAAGGACTTCTCCATCGATCTGTCCGCTCTGGAGCTGGATCAGGACTATGATCTGGCGGTCCTTGGCGCAGCCCACGGTGAACTGGATATCCACATTACCGTGGAAGACGCCACCATCGAAAAAGCCGCAGCCCTGCTGCTGGCGCTGAAGGCCGAGCTGGATGCCCATGGCGTCGCCTTCCATGCGGTGGAATTCTACCTCTCCCCTGCCGGCGGCGGCCAGGACATCATCCTCTGGGACTTTCTGTCCGCAGACATTGGCGGGGAAGGTCTTGTCGAACGTGTGGAACAGGCCCATCTGGAATACCTGGCCTACTGGGCAGGCGAAGAATGACGCTGTTCACAGATTATTTTATTGACAAAACCCCCCATTGGGGGTAAAATGGGGAAGAATTTTCATATTAGTACAGGAGGTTTTCCTATGAACCGTACCATAATCCGTGTAATCTGCCTGGTGCTGTGCTGCGTATCTGTGATCGGCTGCACCGGCTGCGCCGCTGAAGGCGAGGCAATTGTGAAGAAGGCCCTGACCGCCATTGCTGAAAACGAAAAGATCCAGTCCTTTCTGGAAGAAAACGATGTGGCAACCATGACCGAATCCGCCGTCAGCAAGCTCAAGGAGTCCGTCCCCGTGCTGAAGGAGTTCCTGGCCCGGGAGGATGTGAAGGAGAAATTCCAGACTGTGGGTCTGCCTCTGATCAAGGAATTTCTGAGCTACGGCCTGGAATCCATGCGGCTGAAGGCCGTGACCCTGGGCAAAATCATCTGCATCTTCGCCCCCGAGCTGGAAAACGCAGTGGATGCCATCTTTGAGACTGCTCCTGCGGAATAATCCCCGAAAAAGCGAAAAATATTTTCAAAAAATTCTTGACAAACGCATCCGTGTGTGTTATTATCTGACTGTTGCCAAAGACAGCAGGTTGACATTAGGTCGTAATTCCCGCCGAGGTGCGCTGATCATGATTTTTCTGCGTGTCTTTCTGTCTGTTGGCAGAAAGACACTTTTTTATTTCGGAGGTGACATCTCATGCCTAACGCAAAGGTTCTTGAAAGCAAGAAGGCCGTGGTTGACTCCCTGACCGGTAAGATCCAGGAGGCTACTTCCGTTGTCTTCGTTGATTACAAGGGTATCACCGTTGCACAGGACAACGAGCTGCGTAAGCAGTTCCGTGAAGCCGGCGTCGAGTACTCCGTTGTCAAGAACACTCTGACCAAGTTCGCCACCAAGAATGTTGGCTACAACTTCGATGAGGTTCTGAACGGTACTACCGCAATGGCTATCACCACTGGCGATCCCATCGCTCCCGCTCGTATCGTATGCGAGTTTGCCAAGAAGAACAAGCTGAAGACTCTGTCCATCAAGGGCGGCGTGGTCGAGGGCTCTGTCCTCAGCGCTGACCAGCTGAACGGCTTCGGCGAGCTGCCCAGCAAGTCTGCTCTGGTGGCTTCCGTCCTGGGTACCTTCCTGGCTCCCATCTCCTCTCTGGCATTCGTTCTGGATCAGATCCGTATGCAGAAGGATGGCAGCGCTCCCGCTGCCGAAGCAGAAGCCTAATGTCTGCTTAATAACCATTTAGGAAACACACAAAAAACCGTATTCAACTTACATTTTAGGAGGATTATTAAAATGGCTAGTGAAAAGATCACTGCTCTGGTTGAGCAGGTTAAGGAGCTGACCGTTCTGGAGCTGTCCGAGCTGGTCCACACTCTGGAGGAAGTTTTCGGCGTTTCCGCCGCTGCCGCTGCTGTTGCTGCTCCCGTTGCTGCTGCTGAGGAAGTCGAGGAGAAGACCGAGTTCGACGTCATCCTGAAGGCTGCCGGCGCTTCCAAGCTGGGCGTCATCAAGGTTGTCCGTGCCGCTACCGGCCTGGGCCTGAAGGACGCTAAGGAGCTGGTTGACAACTGCCCCAAGACCCTGAAGGAAGCTATCTCCAAGGAAGATGCCGAGAAGCTGGTCGCCGAGCTGAAGGAAGCTGGCGCCGACGCCGAGATCAAGTAATTTATCTCTGCCCGAACATCTCCAACAGCCGTCGGGAAACCGGCGGCTGTTTTTCTTTACCATTCAGAAAGACACCCTTCGTTAAGGAGGTAACCCATGATCTATCTGACCTTTATCAGCAGAATCACGGAATATTTCAAGTCTTTGAACGTGGAAGAGCTGATCAACGATCGACTTATCGATCCTCTGACGACCTTTCTCCAGTCCGGCATTGCCGATGGATTTCTTCGGAATCTGTTCTGGATGGCACTGGTGCTGTGCGCCTTCGGCATTACTGCCCGTCTGTTTCTGGGCAAGGGCTCCGGTTTCTCTCAGGCCATTTCCGCCTGTATGAGCATCCAGTTTACTTATCTGTTTGCCATTGGGCTGTATGTCCTGCTGCCGGTGCTGCGGACAAAAATGGCGGCGCTGCCTTTTGTTGAAGTTTCCAGCGTGGAGTTTCATCTGTGGGAGCTGATCAACGCCCCCAATGGGATTCTGATCGGCGGCATGGTTCGTCTGGCGCTGCTGTCCCTTGTAGTCAACCTTCTGGAGGAGCGGATGCCCGGAGCGAAAAAGCTGCTGCCCTGGCTGCTCTGCCGGGTGGTCAACGCGGTTCTGTCCATCGCGGTGTACAGCTTTCTGTGCCTGCTGCTGGAGTCCGCCTTCCCCTGGTTCTTTGATGCCGCAGGCGCGCTGATGGTGCTGGCGGTCTGGGGGCTGATCATTCTGGTAGGTCTGATTCGCGGTCTGATGAACGTTGCCTTGGCCACGGTTCCCAAGATGATCGAAAAGGTATACACTTTCTTCTACAGCCGTGAAAAGGACAAAGACAAGGACAAGGGACCAGGTAAGGTGATTACCAAATCCATCTACAGCGCTCTGGCTTTCCTGGTGGTGGTGCTGATTCTGAACCGGGAATCTGTCGGCGTGTTTTCCTTCAGCGACTTCTCTGTTCTGAGCCTGGTGAGCGCCACTGTGATTGTTATAGTGACCACAAAGCTGTTTGCTTCCCTTTTCTGATCCATATTCTCACCGCCGGTTTTCTTCGGAAAGCCGGCGGTCTTTTACTATTGAAAAAATTTTATCCATTTCTGATTTTTTGTTTTACAAATCGGGAATATTGTATTATAATTGCTAAGTAAAGGCTCGCTTTTACGAAATCCATTCTAAATCATGATTAGGAGTGTTGTTTATGAGCCGGATGTTAGGTACTGTTTCTATGGGTGTCCGGGCTCCCATTATCCGCCAGGGCGATGACCTGGTGCAGATCGTTACCGATTGTATTCTTGACGCACAGAAGTTCGATGGCCTGCAGCCCCGTAACCGGGATGTGGTTGCCATGACTGAGGCCATTGTGGCCCGTGCCCAGGGCAACTACGCCACCGTTGACAATATCGCCACCGATGTTCGTGCCAAGCTGGGCGGCGAAACCGTGGGTGTTATTTTCCCCATTCTCAGCCGTAACCGTTTTGCCATCTGCCTGCGCGGCATCGCCAAGGGCTGCAAGAAGGTTGTTCTGATGCTGAGCTACCCCTCTGACGAAGTGGGCAACCATCTGATCGACCTGGACATGCTGGACGAGAAGGGCATCAATCCCTACTCCGATGTTCTGACCGAGGAAAAATACCGTGAGCTGTTCGGCTACACCAAGCACCCCTTCACCGGTGTTGACTACGTGGAGTACTATTCCAACCTGGTCCGGGAAATGGGCGCTGAGTGCGAGGTCATCTTCGCAAACGACTGCCGCGCCATTCTGAACTACACCAAGAACGTTCTGAACTGCGACATCCACACCCGTGTCCGCACCAAGCGGCTGCTGAAGGCTGCCGGCGCTGAGCGCGTCTGCGGTCTGGACGACATCCTCACCGTTTCCATCGACGGCAGCGGCTGGAACGCCCGTTACGGCCTGCTGGGCTCCAACAAGGCTACTGAGGACACCGTCAAGCTGTTCCCCAGAGAAGAGTGCCAGAAGCTGGTGGAGGAGATCCAGGATGCTCTGCTGAAGGCCACCGGCAAGCACATCGAGGTCATGGTCTACGGTGACGGTGCCTTCAAGGACCCCGTGGGCAAGATCTGGGAGCTGGCTGACCCCGTGGTCTCCCCTGCTTACACCGCAGGTCTGGAGGGCACCCCCAACGAGCTGAAGCTGAAGTATCTGGCTGACAACGACTTCGCCGACCTGTCCGGCGATGCTCTCCGCGATGCCATCAAGGGTGCCATCAACAAGAAGGACGGCTCCTCTCTGGTTGGCAACATGGCCGCCCAGGGTACTACCCCCCGGCGTCTGACCGACCTGATCGGCTCCCTGTGCGACCTGACCTCCGGCTCCGGCGACAAGGGTACTCCCATCATCTATATCCAGGGCTACTTCGACAACTACACCAACGACTAAGCCGGGACGCCCCGGCAGGCGATTCGTGCGTTAGTGCGTTCGTAGCCGTCCTTCGAGCCAAAACCGCTCGAACACAGCATTGGTTTTTTTGGCGGATCTTCTTCGGAAGATCCGCCATTATTCGTAGGGGGCGTCGAGGACGCCGTCCCCTACATACGGGCAGGAAAACGCCGGAAGGTCGAACCTTCCGGCGTTGCTTCATTTTATACTAATTCTTGATAGAACGGCCTAGATGCTCAGCGAGGATAAATTGTGCCAGAAAAGGCCGACGACGACGGTGGGCTGTCGCCCACCTAGGAGGAGAACGCATTCTGGTGCAATTTAGGCCGGTGAGCGTCAGGCT
>JAFVMW010000039.1 GCA_017506735.1 Oscillospiraceae bacterium
CTCGCCCGTGCTGGATACTACAGTATCCAGACACGGTACGAGCAAGTGCACTTATGCGATTGAACCGCCGTGTACCGAACGGTACGCACGGTGGTGTGAGAGGTCGGCTACTCAACTAATGGGTAGCCTCCTACTCTATTCCATTTTATACTAATTCTTGATAGAACGGCCTAGATGCTCAGCGAGGATAAATTGTACCAGAAAAGGCCGACGACGACGGTGGGCTGTCGCCCACCTAGGAGGAGAACGCATTCTGGTGCAATTTAGGACGGTGAGCGTCAGGCTGTTTTATTAAGAATTAGTATTAAGTGACAGATCCATCCCCCGGCGCTCTGTCCAGTATACCAGTGCGTTTTTCACATCTTCCTCGGGAAGATCGAAATACTCCGACAATTGCCAAAGCTCCGTATACCCGGCGGCGAAGGCCTCCCGGAATTCTGAGACAGGGAGAAAATGCTCCGCCGCCCATCGGTTGGCCCGGTACTCACTGCGCTCCACCAGCTCAAAGGGACTTACCACCTTGTGCAGGGCTCCGGTTGCGGCATGGCCCAGCTCATGGCTGCAAACGCCCTTCAAAAGCTTTGTGGAGCGAATCTTGGAAAAATCCAGGAAAATGGCATAATAATCCCCGTCCCGGATGGTGGCTCCCGGGTGGGGAATTCCGGTATATAGGATCACATCAATATTTCTCTGCTTGCAGCAGCTGTAAAAATCACACAGTTCAAACACGGCATCTTACTCCTGTCTTTTCGACCGCCTTTCCCGCATCAGGCGGACCATATCCCGGATGGTATCCTTGTCATCCTCAGAAAGGGCCCGGTATTCCCCGTAAAAGGCAACATCCACTTCATCCAGAACGTCGGAAGAATCATTCCCGGGATTGGGAGCCTGCTCCTCCAGCAGAGTGGACATGGGCACATCAAAAAGAGCAGCAAGGGCCTTCAGGGTAGGGGTGGGGACATCCACCCGTCCGCATTCCCATTTGCTGACGGCATTTTTCTGAACACCAACCCGCTCTCCAAGCTCTGTCTGTGTCATACCTCTGGCTTTCCGCAGGGACTTGATTTTTTCACCAACGCTCATGGTAGTCACTCCTTTTTCTGTGTATCTTAATAATAACACAAAATTCATAATTGTCAATGAAAAGTATCTTGACAAAGTGAACAAACGTGTTATAATAGGAGTATCTTAAAAAGATGAAAACGAGGTGAATCATTCTAATCCTGACGTATCCCTCTGCTCTATTTCGGCATTGAAGGGTAATACGTCGGACGCAGGCCGGAGTCTGTTCTTTTTTTGACGAAAAAGTATCCTGAAAGGGTGAACGAATGGAAGATACTGTTTCGTCACCAGTATTGTACCACAGTTTTGGTACAATAAAACGGACATACAGGAGGAACCATTGACACTGAAGGAGATTTCAAGAGGGTATCGGGCAGCAGCCCAGCTCATTCGTCAGCGGCTTTGCCAGCTCCGCCGGGAGCTTCGCATGGCCGATGACCCGGAGCAGGCCTGGCAGCTTCGCCGCAGAATCGCGGAGCTGACGCCGGTATTGACCCAGATGAATGAGCTGGCAGAGCTGACAGAACATTATTATGACAGGGAGTTTTATCGTGACAAGAAATACACTTTTTGAAGACTATGAAGGCCCCAGACTTCCCAGGGAGGTGCAGCTCCGCAGAATCCGCCGTGTGATGGAGCAGGAGCTGACACCAACCCAGAGGGAGATTTTCCAGGCCTACTATTTTGAAAACAAAACCATGCTGGAAATTGCCAATCAGAGGGGGATTTCCAGAAGCTCGGTTCATCGAACCCTGCAAAGAGCGGAGTACCGGTGCCGGCGAAGTCTGAAATACTGAAAGGAGAGAGGACTATGGAATTTGATGAGGCCCAGGAGCTGGCATTTCTCAACGCGGCAACCCGTCGGAACCGCCAGAGGATCCGCACCCCGGGAAGGCGGAGGTACCGGTTCCCGTTGGTGTCCGCCATGATCTGGATTCTGGGCACCCTTCTGATGCTTAAGCTTGCCCACCAGGGAGCCATTCCCGGCTGGCTTATGCACCTGACAACAGTCATACTGACCTTCCGCTTTGCCTTTGAACTGGGAAGGTTTCTGGAATTGAAAGGAGAATAAAATCATGTCTGAACTTGAACTGACCGTTGAAGCCCTGAAGCTCTGCATCCAGCCCGAAATTTTGGAGCAGGCCCTGTCCCGGGTTAAGTCCGCCTCTGCTGACCAGGGAAATGCCAATTCCATGGACGATCAGACCCTGGAGCGGGTCATTGGTCTGCACCTTCTGAACGCAGGCATGCCAACCCACATCAAGGGCTACCGCTTCACCATTACCGCCATCCGTCTGCTGCTGCAGGAGCCTGATATGGCTGACGGCATTACCAAATGGCTGTACCCCGAGGTGGCACGGATTCATGACAGCACGCCCAGCCGTGTGGAACGTGCCATTCGCCATGGCATCGAAGTGGCCTGGAGCCGGGGTGATCTGGCCATTCACTACGACTACTTCCGCAATACCGTGGACGGCGCCCGGGGCAAGCCCACCAATTCCGAGTTTCTCACCCGGATGGCCTATCTGACCCGGGAGCGGCCGGCGGCCTGAGGGGAGGGGATGGAATGAAGGATCTTCTGATCCTCCTGGACGGCACCTTTCTCCGGTTCGCGGTGTGTCCCTTCGGATACGCCCATCCAGGGGACCGGGCAGATCCGGGGGATGGAAAGCTCTGTCTGATCCGGGAAATCTTTCCCTGCGTGGATGAGCCGGTTCTCAAGGCCCTGGTTTACGCAGGGGAGGCCGTGCCGGAGGCCCGGGCAATCTGGCGCCAGGTTTCCATGGGGGAGGGGTTCCATGGAGGATGATTCCCTGCAGCAGCTGATCTGGGATCTGAAATGTGAAGCATCCCCCAAATGCGCCTGCTGCGGCAGAGGCATATATACCTTTGATACCTACACCCAGATCGGTCCCTTTCTGTTCTGCGAGGTCTGCGAGGGGAATCGGGACAGACGGTTTTCCAGTGATCTGGATTTATAAACAATGCGGCGGTTCCATCCGGGAACCGCCGCGAAATCATTTCTTCATGTTGTCCAGAACCTTTTTGTAGGGAGCCAGCATACCTTCGTTCATGGCATTGCCCATCCTGCTCTTGATTTTATCGGAAGAGATCAGGGCGCCTACCAGATACATTTTCAGCATGGTGGGCCATTGCTTCTGGGGGAAGTCATACTGGCCGTGGGCCTTGTAGAATTTGTGATCCGCCTTCATCATACCCTGCATGATCCAGATCAGATCCCGGAATACCTTCATGCCGCCGATGCCGTAAAAATTCTGGGGCGGAACATAGTGATGCTCCAGGGCATAGGCAAGGCTCTGACTGAGCCGGTCAATCTCCCGGTCCGGGTCCGTCTGGTCGGAGGCGATTCCAGCCAGGAAATTGCTGCCCACCTGGGCCCGGGCCTCCAGAATGGTCTTCAGATTCTCCTCCACGTCCAGATTGCCGCTGACCAGATAACCAACCGGCATTCCGATGGTTACGGTTCGGTGTCCGTTGCAGAACTGGCGGTCATCGTACAGCTTGAACCGGGAACCCATGGAATGATCCCGGACGGTAAAGGCGTACACAATGGAATCGGCAGTCTGAATCTCATTTCTCAGATAATCGTCAAATCGGTCGGTGTAGATACACTTGCCGGAAACAGCACAGTTGAAGCATCCCAGACATCCTCCCCGGAAGGGAAACTCCCGGATGTTGACGATCCGGGTCTTTTTGGGGAATACGGCACGGAATCGGGCAATCATATCCCCGAGCTGTTTGTTCTCCGGTTCGCAGTCGGTGACAATCACCACATCTCCGCTCTTTTTCTCTGGGGAATCGGGGACAGTAACAGGGCAGTGGACACCGGGCGTTTTGGGAGCAGGGAAGGGTTCATAAAGATCCTGCTCCATATTCCATAGCACATACCGGAAGAACCGCTCCGCGTCCTGCTGTCCCTGCTCCTTCAGAAGATCATCCATATCCGCGGATAGTCCCCGGATGCATTTCAGCCCCAGATCCTGGCAGTTCTCCTGGAGATACCGATGGGCAGTAATGTCGTAGAAATGCTTGGAGGTGGTGATCTGGGTGGCGAATTTGCCGGACAGATCAACGCCGGATTCCTTCAGAAGCTCCACAAAGCGGTGAAGCTGAAAGGGAGCGATAAAGGTGTAGACGGGATAGGAGAACAGCAGAAGCTCCGCCTTTTCAAGGGCCTTGAGGGTGCTGTCAAAATTCTTTTCCAAAGCCTTGATTTTCGCGCCGGCGTGCAAAATCTCAAAGTGATGGCCTGGAAACCGTTTGCTTAAGTAAAGCACGGTTTGCAGGGTAATGCTGTTGGACCCCTTGGGACTGCCGTTGATGACCAGAATATTCATAATGACGCTCCTTCTCCCGGTTGTTTTTTCTTCCAGTATATCCCAGGAGCAACCGGTTGTCAAGGTCAGTCATCCCACAGGTGCCGTTCCAGATACTGCTCCAGATCGTAGTCGTAGCGGAACCGGACGTTGCTCACCGGCTCCCCCTCCAGAATGGCCCGATAGGCCTTCAGATGGATGGCGTTCAGCTCCCGATCCTTACAGAACAGATTGGAAGCGGTCATCAGGGCAAAGCTTGCGTCGGGATAACGATCCATCAGTGCGGCGCGCTCCTCCTCGGTGGCGGCCTTCCGGATGGCATCCATCCCTGGAATCATGGCAAAGACCCGGCGCTCCAACTGCCGATAATGGCCGATGGAATTGATTGTACCGGAACGAATGGCTGTGGCGTTCATGCTGCGCAGTACTCCTTTCAAAACGTGACACTGGGCGGCATTATACCACAGAAAAACCGTCGGAACAAGTCTTGACAACCCTTCCGCCATGCCAAAGATTCCGCCGGAAGCTTGTGCAGATTATCCTCTTGACAGGGCTTCCCGGGCGGCATCCGGCAAGGTGACAGGATGCTCCGGGAAGGTCAGGTCCATGGAAAAGCCAATGGGAATCTGTGTGATCAGGAAAGGCATATCGCCTTTGCAGTCAAGACATAGGGCTATCAGCCGATCTTCTTCCGTCCGCAGCACTGCCTCCGCTTTCGCGAATTGAAGGCCAAGGCCTGCCGCCTCCGGGAGAAGCTGGTCAAACAGGGCTTTGACCTGGTCTGCCGGAATGGTCAGACGAACCTCCAGTCCATCCTCCTGGGGAAGATACTCCCCATCTCGGAGCATCAGATAGCCTATGGCAGGGAACAGTGCTGCCCCGGTTTCCTCCCCGGACAGCTTCAGCCGAAACCCCTTTCCGCCCCGAACCAGAAGCAGCGCTCCCTTCGTATAGTAGAGCTCTGCCCTGTCCCGGATGGGAAGCAGGCCGCAGGAAAGCTCCAGATCAGCCTCCGCGCCCACAGTGTCATATTGCATCAGCGCAAGGCAGCCCCGAACCAGCGGAAGTATCCGATGGACAGGAATCGCGCCTCCTGCCTTCATTTCCATCAGCAGTGCCGTGTCTGCCTTCGGCGGTTCTTTCCTCAGCACAACCCCCCGAAGAACACCGAAACCTCCGGATAACGCGACCTCTCTGATGCCTTCTGCATCCGATATGATGCTAAGTGTCGCTTCCCGGAGCGCCTCGGCCCACTCTGCACCTTCCGGAATCCATTTCGCAAAAATCCGGGCCTGTCGCTCCGTGATTCGGAACTGGGCAGAAACACCGGAATCGGTCTTTGTGTATGTGATTTCTGTCAGAAGGAGCGCCGGAAGATACTTCTGCCACCCATCAAGGGCATCCGGAAGCAGTTCCTCCAGATCATATCCCCGGCCATTGTCCAGGTACAGGCAGTCCTTCCAGAAATAGAAGGTATGTCCCATTGCCGTCAGTCCCAGCAGTGCTTCTCCCTCCAGCTCCTGCCGGAAGAAATCGCAGGAAATATGCATGTCTCCGGCCTCCAGCTCTGTCTGAAGCAGAAGGCTTTCTTCCTCAACCAGGGAACGGAGCAGTTCCAGAGAATTCAGACGCTCTGTCATTCCCAGTGCCTTCCACCCCGTGCAAAATAGAATCCCCACAATCACAAGAACCATCAGCCATTTCCCTCGTTTCATCATTCCGCCTCCCTTTTGTTATGAGTGTAACCCAATATACGCTCAGGGTCAATGGAATTCGTTCCGCATTTTTCGAGGGGATCTCCATAGCGGCAGGATATCCCCGCAGGCAAAAACCGATGAAACTCTTGTTATTTTGCACAATAAGCGGCAGAAATGTTCCGAAAAACCGGGGGAATTTCCGGTTTTTTCGTGGGTGGTTGACTTTGTTCAAAATTGGTGTATACTAAAGAACATCAAAATAACCTGTGACACCCCACGGAACGCCTGATGCGAACCGCAGGGCAGAGGACTCTCTGGAGAACACATTCAGTTGTGTGCCGAAGGTGCAAGGCATTTGCCGAATCTCTCAGGCAAACGGACGGAGATACACGCTTGTATTTTTATGGGCAGTCCTCACAGGACTGCCCATTTTTAGGGTTAATATACGGAAAGAAGGTACGCAAAATGTACGGAAAACCCCTGGATTCCATTGGATTTGTTGCTGAATTTGATTCTGAAATTGCTGCTATGATGAACCGTGAGCTGGATCGCCAGCGTGACGGCATTGAGCTGATCGCCTCTGAGAACTTCGCTTCTCCTGCGGTCATTGCCGCCATGGGTTCCATCCTGACCAACAAGTATGCCGAGGGTCTGCCCGGCAAGCGTTATTACGGCGGCTGCCAGTATGTGGACGAGCTGGAGCAGCTCTGCATTGACCGGGCCAAGGCGCTGTTCGGTGCGGAGTTTGCCAACGTCCAGCCCCATTCCGGCGCCCAGGCCAACATGGCGGTTCAGCTGGCACTGCTGCAGCCCGGCGACACCATGATGGGCATGAGCCTGGCAAACGGCGGCCACCTGTCCCACGGCAGCCCTGCCAATATGTCCGGCAAGTATTACAACGTGGTTTCCTACGACGTAAACCACGAAACCGGTCTGATCGACTACGACCAGATCCGTGACATGGCTAAGGCCTGCCAGCCCAAGCTGATCATCGCAGGTGCTTCCGCCTATCCCCGTGCCATTGATTTCAAGGCCTTTGCTGACATTGCCCATGAAGTTGGCGCGGTGTTCATGGTGGATATGGCTCACATCGCAGGCCTGGTTGCCGGCGGCGCCCATATGAGCCCCGTACCCTATGCTGATATCGTCACCACCACCACCCACAAGACCCTCCGGGGTCCCCGCGGCGGTCTGATTCTGGCCCGGGAGGAGTATGCCAAGAAGCTGAACTCCGCTGTGTTCCCCGGCACCCAGGGCGGCCCTCTGGAGCACGTGATTGCCGCCAAGGCCATCTGCTTCAAGGAGGCCATGGACCCCTCCTTCTCCACCTACGCCCACAACGTGGTTGCCAACGCCAAGGTTATGGCAGAGGCTCTGCTGGCAGAGGGCTTTGACCTGGTCACCGGCGGCACGGACAACCATCTGATGCTGGCTGACCTGCGGCCCATGAACATCTCCGGCAAGGAACTGCAGATCCGCTGCGATGAAAATCACATCACCCTGAACAAGAACGCCATTCCCGGCGATCCTGCCAAGCCCAGCATCACCAGCGGTGTCCGCATCGGCACTGCCGCAGCCACCACCCGTGGCCTGGATGCTGATGCCTTCCGCCAGGTTGCCCACTGTATTGCCCTGACCGCCAGGGATTTTGAGGGCACCCAGAAGGAAGTCCGGGACACCGTGGCTGCCATCTGTGAGAAGTTCCCTCTGTACCGTTAATTGTTTCACCCCCGAACCGTCTGGTTCGGGGGTGTTCGTTGTTATGGGGTGTATTCTGAGCAGATCAGAGAGCCGTCCTTGCCGCTGATGGACAGGGCATAGTACCGCTGATGGCCCTTTGCGTCTGTGAAGGAAACGCCGTAGGTGGTCATGTCGCCCCAGTATACCACCGAAAGCAGTACAGACTCCTCAGCCTCCAGCACATCCAGGGTAAGCAGCATCTGTTCTGCTTGGTAGTTTTCGATTACATTGAGCTGCGTGAACGCCACATCAGTGATTCGCTCCATGGGGATGATGCCGATGTCCGTCACATAGTCCGATTCTCCGCAGTGGAAGTGGTGATTGTGAACAAAGGACTCCGGGGCGTAGTCCGCGAATATGGGCGCAATCGGCTGCTCTGCCAGACAGACCCAGCCGATACCGCTTTTCAGCCGTCCCCAGAGATTGCCGTCCCAGTCCCATGCCTCCTCCACGATGGTGTAGGTGCCTGCCTCGCCGAAGGCGGCGGTACAGCGGTGACGGAAGCCGGGACGCTCATAGATCAGCCTTTCGGGGTCGTCAATCTGAATGGTGTAGGACGTGAAAGCAGGCTCCGTAGGTTCTGTTGGGAGGATCGTCTCCTCCGGCACCGTGGTTTCCTCCGGCACCGTGGTGGGCAGGGGATCGGTGGGGACTGTCTGCTCCGGTGCGGTGGTTTCCGGAAGGGTGGTGGGAGCGGTGGTCTGAACCGACGTGCTGACACAGCCGCCGAGAAGCAGACTCAGAATCAGAGAAATCAGCATCCAACGTTTCATTGCCTTTACTCCTTTCACTCCAGGGTTCGGATCAGACCGATGATGTGGCGGTTGAATTCCTCCAGCTCCCGGGCAGGCACCCAAAGCTCCCGGTGATAGCTTGCCCCCACGGTTTGCACCGGGAAACGGGCAGCGTATGCATCGTCGATCTCAAATTCGGTAACGTAGCCTGTATATTGGGCATCCGCTCTGTGCCGGTTCCATTTTTCACAGATTTCCCGGGCATATTGTTGGTTCAGCACTGGATAGAAAATGGGCTGCTCCGGCAGACGGGGAGGGAACGCGGTGAAGCCGCTGGCCCGAATCAAATCGTATTCCGCCTGACCGACAGGGCGATATAAAATCATAGGATTCTCCTTGCTTACGAAGCAGTCAGCCTTCTGCAGGCATTTGCCAGCTCCCGCAGGGTGGAGCAGGGAACCATGGCGCATAACGCTGCAAAGGTCTGCACGCTCTTGAGATACTGCCACTTGCTTTCCGGAATGGGATTCAGCCAGATCACCCGCCCGGTGAGCCGTTTGGCTTCCAGAAGGGCCTGAATGGCCCGGGGCTGGTCGATGGTCTTGGTGTCGGACAAAATCAGCAGGGTAGTGGAGCCGTTCAGCACCGCCGGACGCATGGCACTGATTCTTTCCAGTGCTGTACCCAGATCAGTACCCTTGCCATAGAGCCCCGAATCACGGACGAGGGAGCGGAACAGATCCATATTCTGCAAGCTGAAGGGATCGGCCTCAAACAGCTCCTCCGAAAAAAGGAATACACGGGAGCTGTCGGACACCTGATTCAGGCTCTGAATAAACCGGAGGGCAAACTCGGAAAACTGAATCATGGAGCCGGAAACGTCGCACAGCAGCACCAGATGCTTCCGCCGCTGACGCTTTTTCCGGTGCTTCAGCCGGTAGAAGCTGCCGCCGGTTTCCAGACCCTTGCGGATGGTTTTCCGGAAATCCAGCTGACCGGAATGGCCGGACTTATTCCGCTTGGCAGTCAGCTCTCCGTTGATCTGACGAGTGATGCCCTGAATGATGGAAATGGCCCTGGGAATCTCCGTGTCGGAAAAGGCGGAGATGTCCCGATACAGCAGGCCCACCTCCGGATCAATGTCCTCGCCGCCCAGACCGGCGTTCTCCATCATCATCTGCTGCTCCAGAATGGCCTTGGCAAAGACGGAGTGGATCAGATTGGAGTAGATGTCCGGGCTGCGGTCGGTGCCGCCGCCGTATTTGTTTTTGATGTCCCGGAGCTTTTTCCGCTTTTCCTCGCTCATGGCGGCGTAGGCTTCCCGCTGATCTTCTGTGAATTCCAGATTTCGCAGATCCTCCTCGGCAATCTGACGCTGCCGGGCTTGCTCGGCCTCCCGTTCCATGGCCTCCCTGGCCTGCTGCCGGATGGCCTCCTCGGACAGGAAAAACCCGTCGAATACCTGATCAAAGGTGATCTGTTCCTCCCTGGACTTGGCGAACACCGTCCGCAGGGCGGTTTTCACCTGGTTCCGGTCCTCAAATCCAAGCTGGGTCAGGATTACCGCCGCGTCCTCCGTTTCCTTGGGACTGACCGCCATGCCATGAAGCCTAAGCATCCGGGAGAAATAGGACAGCTTTTCCAGATATACGTCAGGCTCAGCCATGGTGATGCCCTCCGCAGTCTCCTCCGCAGCCGCAGTCATGGTGATGATGGTGATGGGTCAGAACCTCCGGGTCCTCCTCCTGGAGCACTGCCAGATCCTCCGCGTTTTTCAGGATAAAGCCTGCGGTCTGCCGCAGGGCATCAGGGGTCAGCTCCCGGATTCCCAGCGCGTCCAGTGCCGCGGTCCAGTCCAGGGTTTCAGCAATGGAAGGCTTTTTCAGAATGGCTTCGGTGCTTCTCAGCTTCTGTACTGCCAGAGCCACCTGTGCGCTGAGCCGGTCATCCACATGGGGCAGCTTGGCCCGGATGATGGCAAGCTCCTTTTCAAGATCGGGATATTCAATGTAAAGATAAGCGCAGCGGCGGCGCAATGCCTCGCTCAGAGGTCTGGCCCGGTTGGAGGTCAGCACCACGAAGGGGATGCTCTTCGCCTTCACCGTTCCCACCTCGGGAATGGTGACCTGCATTTCACTCAGCAGCTCCAGGAGGAAGGCCTCAAATTCCTCGTCTGCCTTGTCGATCTCATCAATGAGCAGCACAACAGGCTTCTCAGAGCGGATGGACTTCAGCAGAGGCCGCTCCAGCAGATATTCGTCGCTGAACAGATCCTTTGTCAGCTTCTCCTTGTCCGCTTCATTCATATTCACCTGGATGGACAGAAGCTGCTTCTGATAGTTCCACTCATACAGGGCCTTGCTTTCGTCCAGGCCTTCATAGCACTGAAGCCGCACCAGATCCCGGTCCAGGGCAGAGGACATGACCTTGGCAATCTCCGTCTTGCCAACGCCTGCCGCGCCCTCAATCAGCAGGGGACGGCCCAGATTCAATGCAACTGTCAGCACGGTGGCCAGGGTGTCGTCATAAATATAATGGCATTCATCCATTTTCTGTTTTAATGTAATCAAATCCATATCGATCACTCCTATCTATATTGAGTATATCAAATTATACCGGATGGAGCAAGATTCTTCCGTGATTTTGTCACCTGGGAAAATTTCCCTTCGTTGACTTTCGGAATAAATCGTGATAGCATGAGAAAAAATGACAGGAGTTGAATTCATTGCTGACTGCCAATTACCATACCCATACGCCTCGGTGCAATCATGCCACCGGAACGGAGGATGAGTACATCCGGTCGGCCCTTTCTGCCGGCATCCGGATCCTGGGCTTTTCCGACCACAGCCCCTATATTTTCGATGGCGATTACTATTCCCACTTCCGGATGCGCCCGGAGCTTCTGCCGGATTACGCCCAGACGGTTCTGCACCTGAAGAAGCAGTATTCTGACCAGATTCAGATCCACCTGGGAGCGGAATGCGAATACTATCCCAAATACTTCCGGGAAGTGCTGTCCATGCTCCGGGACAATCAGGTGGAGTATCTGATCCTTGGCCAGCATTTTATCCACAATGAATTTGACGGCCCCTATACCGGAGTCAATTCCCATCGGGAGGAGGACGTAAAAACCTACGCCCATCAGACCATGGATGCCATGAACAGCGGCCTGTTCACCTATTTCGCCCATCCGGATCTTCTGCAATTCCATGGAGATCAGAAGATCTACCTCCGCTATATGCGCCAGATCTGCCGGGAGGCAAAGAGCTGCGGTATTCCCGTGGAGATCAACCTTCTGGGGTACCGGGAGAAAAAATGGTATCCCAATCCGCTGCTGTACGAAGCCGCCGCAGAGGAGGACTGCCCTGTGATCATCGGCTGCGATGCCCACGCGCCGGAGGTGTTCCAGGACACCGAAACGGAAGATCATGCCCGGGAAATGATCCGCAGATACGGACTGACCCTTCTGGACACCGTGGAGCTGCGAAAAATCTGAAAAGCATAAGGGGACTGCTCACGGCAGTCCCCTCTGTTCACTTCTCCATGGGATACACCAGTCCCCACTGGCTCCGGATGGAATCCATCAGCTCCATCACAAACACCGTATCCTCCAACGGCATGGACAGGCTTTCCGTCCGGCCCTGTGCAAGGCATTTTGCGCATTCCCGGATCTGATATTCGTAGCCGCTGATCTGCTCCGGCACAGGGATTTCCTTCAGCAGGTTTTCGTCGGTATCGAAAACACGGATCATCTGAGGATTGTTGATGTTTTCCACGATGATGAAGCCCTCGTCGCCGTAAATGATGCCCTTCCGGTCAGAACGGCAGTCAATGGCTGCGGTGATTACGGCCATCTTTCCGTCAGCGAAATGGAGGATCACACTCTCCATGGCATCCACGCCTGTTGAGGCCATCCGGACGGAGGAATCCACCTTCACGATATCCGTACCGAAGTGCATCAGGGCAAAATTCAGACCGTAAATGCCCACATCCAGCAGTGCGCCGCCGCAGAGGCTGGGGTCCAGAATCCGGGGCTTGTAGGTGACTGGATAGCAAAGATTTGCGGTCATGCCGGTCACATTGCCGATGATGCCGGAGGCCAGAACCTCATTGATGATCCGCCGGGAGGGCATATACCGGGTCCAGATGGCCTCCGTCACAAACACCCCTGCCTCCCGGGCAGCCTGCCGGATCTGTCTGGCCTGAAATGCGTTGACGGTGAAGGCTTTTTCACACAGCACATTCTTTCCTGCCCGGATGCAGGCCATCATCTGCTCGAAATGATGGGAATGTGGTGTTGCGATGTACACAAGCTCCACATCGGGGTCAGCAAGCATTGCCTCGTAGGAACCGTAGGCCTTCTCGAAGCCGTATTCCCGGGCGAATTCCTCTGCCCGTGCAAGCTCCCGGGACGCTACCGCCCACCGGGCCACATCTTCCATTGCCACAAGGGTCTTTGCAAAGGTCCCTGCCATTCTGCCGGGGCCAAGAATACCGATCTTCATCCGACCGCCTCCTTTTCAGATTTGTTTCATCATACCATGGATTCAGGGAAAAGTCCATTCATTGACTTTCCGCTATGGGGCT
Source organism: Oscillospiraceae bacterium (assembly GCA_017506735.1). Taxonomy (GTDB): domain Bacteria; phylum Bacillota; class Clostridia; order Oscillospirales; family Oscillospiraceae; genus Faecousia. The sequence continues at coordinate 13,159 of JAFVMW010000039.1, forward strand.
GATATAATGATTAAATACATCATCAATTGGAGGGTTTTATGTCCGATTCCCATCCCAATTCCCGGAAACAGGGCTTTCTGCAGGGTGCTGCCATTCTGACCTTGGGTGCCATTCTGGCAAAGGTCATCGGTGCTCTGTTCAAGATTCCTCTGACCCGGTTTATTACCACCGAAGGTGCCGGCCATTTCAATGTGGCCTATAACATATATATCGTCCTTCTGAACATTTCCTCCACGGGCCTTCCGGTGGCGGTGAGCAGGCTGATTTCCGAGGCCAACACCCTGGGAAAGCGCCGGCAGGTTCAGTCCATCCACCGGGTCAGCGTCATGCTGTTCCTGTTGATTGGTCTGGTCTGCGGCGGAGCCATGTTCTTCGGCGCCCAGGCCATCGCCAACTGGATGCGTGATCCGGAGGCGGTGTATGCCATTGCGGTACTGGCCCCTGCGGCGCTGTTTGTCAGCGTGTGCAGTGCCTTCCGGGGTTATTTCCAGGGCCAGCAGTATATGACCCCCACTGCTGTGGCCCAGGTGCTGGAGGCGCTGAGTAAGCTGCTGATCGGTTTGCTGGCGGTGTGGATTGCGCTGAAGGCTGGCCTTGGATGGCCACAGGCCGCAGGTGCTTCCATTTCCGGCGTGACCGTGGGCTCAATTCTGGGCTGTCTTTATTTTCTGACTCAGTACCGCCGCCGGAAAATCCGTCTGACGGCACAGGAGGCAGGGGAACCCATTCCCGGCGCGCTCCATACCGCGGGACAGATCATTCGTCTGGCAGTGCCCATCACCATCGGAGCCACGGGCCTTCAAATCTTCATCGCCCTTTCCGGCAGGATCATCCTGGGCAGACTCCAGGATGTGCTGGGGCTTACCCTGGCTGGAGCCACCAGTTTATACGGCATCTATTCCATGGCCCAGACCCTGTATATGCTTCCCTCCGCCCTGGTGCAGCCCCTCTCTGTGAGCATTATCCCTGCTGTAACGGAGGCCCTGGCCCTCAATGACCATCGGGAAGCCCAGCGCAAGGCGGAATCCGCCCTGCGAATCACTGCCCTGATTGCCATTCCGGCCGGAGTGGGACTGGGCGTTCTGGCAGAGCCAATTCAGAAGCTGCTGTATGATTATGACCCGGATACCCTGGCCATTGCAGGCCCCACCCTGTCCATCCTCGGCGTGGCGGCGGCATTATACTGCTTTGTTCTGGTGACCAACGCCATTTTGCAGGCCAACGGCAAGCCGGCCCATCCCATTTATGCCACCGTCGCAGGCGGCGTAACCAATCTGGCGGTCTGCTGGTTCCTGGTGGCCAGGCCCAGTGTTCATATTTTCGGCGCGGCTCTTGGTACGGTTGCCTATTGCCTGGTTACGGTGGCGGTGAATCTGCTGTCCATCCGGGGCAGCATCAGCTGTCCGCCCCGGTTCTTTCCTCAGATTATCAAGCCACTGACCGCCGCCGCTGTCATGGGTGTGCTCACCCATTTTGTCTGGCAGGGGAGCGGTAATGTGATTCTTTCCATCGCCGCAGGCTGCGGTGTATACGCCCTGGGCGTGCTGGTCCTCCGGTGCCTGACCTGGTATGACTGCACCATGCTTCCCAAGGGCGAGCTCATCGCCAAGCTTCTCCGGGTGAAGCCCGGAGATGAATCCGTTGGAGGTTGAATATGTCTTTCTCTGTGAATCTTCTGAAATCCATCAACAAACTGTTTCCTCCGGTGGAGCATCCCTTCAATCTCCAGAACGAGGGCAAAATCACCTATGCCCAGTGGCAGTATCAGTGGGGTGAAAAGACCATTGAGTGCTTCGCCCCTACCTTTACCGCGGAAGACCTGTTCCGGGATAAATCCGTTCTGGACATGGGCTGTGGTGCCTCCGGCAAGAGTCTTTATTACATTTCCCGGGGCGCGGCCCATGTGACCGGTGTGGATGTGGTGCCTCACTACAAGACTGAAGCGGAAGCCTTCGCCCGGGAGCTGGGCTATGAAGAGCGGTTTACCTTCCTGCTGGGGGATGCCCTGAATACCACCCTGCCGGAAAACAGCTTCGACGTTGTTATTATGAATGACTTTATGGAGCACATCTATGATCCGGAGGGGGCCATTCGGGAAGCTCTCCGGGTGCTGAAGCCCGGGGGAAGGATCTACGTGAATTTTCCGCCCTATTTCCATCCCACGGGTGCCCATATGAGCGATGTCATCGGCATTCCCTGGGTGCATATGCTGTTTCCGGAAAAGACCCTGATCCAGGCTTACAAGGATCTGGTCTGTGGTCTTCCCGACGAGCAGGACCGGCTTTCCCTCCGGTTCAGTACCGATGAACAGGGAAGAGAGTACATCAGCTATCTGAACAAGATGACCATCCGCAAATTCCACGCCATCGTCCGGGACATGAATCTGAATCTTGCCTGGTATCGGGAAATCCCCCTGAGGCCCTATTTCGCCCTTTTTGCGAAAATTCCCGTCCTCAAGGAGATGTTCGTAAAAATGTGCGCCTGCGTTATTGAAAAGAAGGCATAATGCTTGTTCGGCCCGGCAGCAGCCGGGTCGAAATTCTTAAGATTCTTAAAAATCGCCACACCGCTTGACAATATCGAGTGTCGATAGTATAGTAACAATGTAAGTATCGATACTCGATAATTAAGAAGGAGGCGTTCAATATGAAACCCAAATTCAAAACCGTCCACCGTTCTTTCAATTATCTCCACTGCGACGATTTCGCCCAGTATCTTGAATCCATGGCCGCCAAGGGCTGGCATCTGGACAGCTGGGGTGCCGGTCTGAAATTTCGCAGAGGAGAGCCGGAGCAGGCCACTTATGCCGTTGAGGTATTTACCGATGCCTCGGAATACGATACCCGTCCCGAGCTTCACACCAAGGAATTTGCCGAATACTGTGAAGCAGCCGGCTGGCAGCTCATCGATGCAAAACGGAAATTCGTCATCTTCAAGAAAATCAGACCCGACGCCATCCCCATCATGACTGACCAGGAACGTCTGTCTGCCGCTGTCAAAGAGGATCAGCAGATCAATCACCGTACCCTGTTCACCGCTTCCGTTTGGGTGGTGATGCAGTGGTGGCAGTTTCTTGGAAGCAGCTTTGAGAAGATTGCCTTTTCCCCAATGCAGCTGCTGATCCTGCTTGGCTGGACTGCCCTGTTTCTCGGTTCACTTTCCAGCGTCCTCAGAGTTCTTTGGCTGAAGCATTCCTGGAGGAAGCGGATTGCCGGGGGACAGATGCTGTATCTGGGCAGGGCAGGGGGCTTTATCGGCAGGGGCTATGAGCTGGCTTTGATTCCCGTCATGGCGGTTTGGTTCGGAGCCATGGTTTTCTACAACCAGTGGAGTACAATCATCTACCTGCTGATCTTCCTCGGAATCCTCAGGGGTGTCCTGTTCCTGGTGGACAAGTTCCGGCCCGATTCCGTCACGAACCAGATCATTATGAATGTTCTGCCCATTGCGATGTTTGTGATGCTGTTCCTGTTTTTGCTGGGCAGTATGTTTTCCGGCAATCAAATGGAGAAGTCCCAGACCATTCCGGACTGGTATCAGGAGCTTGACTTTGTGGATGAGCCTGCTTACGTTCATCTGGAAGAGGATTCCAGCATCTTTGGCTCCGCCATCATTGTCCGGGAGCACCACGATGACGCACCCTCCGTCTATTGCGGCGTTTTTGAAAGCGAGTACGACTGGGTCATTGACAAGGTCTGGAAGAACCGAACCAAAGCGGACAACTGGGAACCCTGCACCCAGGACTGGGGCGGCGAAGAGGTGATGACCCGGTTTGGCAGCTGCTATGTGGTCCGCTATCCCAATCATGTGCTGTATTATTACGGCACCTCCGGCGAACCCCTTACCGAGGATCAGATCAGCCTGATCAAACAAACACTGATTCACCAATGAAAGGTGGTGTTCCCCATGGCAAGAGAACAGCTTCAGACCCTGACCGAGCCCATGTACTATATTCTCCTTGCCCTGACGGAGGAATGCTGCGGCGTGGACATCATGGAGCATGTCAAGGCACTGTCCAGCGGCAGAGTCACCGTTGGCCCCGGCACCCTGTATGCCATGCTGGCCCGGTTTGAGGAGAAGGGCATCGTCCGGCTCACCGCCTCCGAGGGAAGGCGAAAGTCCTACATCATCACAGAGGAAGGCATGGCAGAACTCCGGAAGGAATACCTGCGCTTGCAAACCCTTGTCCGGGACGGTGCCTTCTTCTTTGACAAATGAATCATCATGGCTGTCATTGCGAACCGGTACGGATGTCACCGGTCCGGAATGACAGCTTTTTTTCGTTATCGGGGTTGACTTTTGATGACTACTGTTGTAGACTGTTATTACAGCGACTACAAACGTAGACAAAAGGAGGTTATTCCATGAATATACCCAAAATCCCGGAGGGGGAGTACCGGTTCTGCCTGCTCATGTGGGAGCATGAGCCTGTCACGGCCTCGGAAATGGTGAAGCTCTGCCAGGAAAAGCTGGCCTGGAAGCGCACCACAACCTATACGGTCATCAAACGCCTGGGAGAACGGGGGGTTCTCAAGCTGGAAAACGGCATCGTCACCTCTCTGATCTCCAAGGAGCAGGCGGAAAAAGCGGAAATCGAAACTTTGGTGGAATCCCGATTCGGCGGCAGTCTGCCTGCCTTTGTGGCGGCCTTTACCAAGCATCAGAACCTGTCTGAAGCAGAGCTGGATGAAGTTCAGAGCATGATTGACCGCATCCGAAGGAGAGGGGGAGAAAAATGACCGAATTATTCCTAGATGTTGTCAACAGGAGCATATCCGCAAGCTGGCTGATTCTTGCGGTGGTAGGGCTTCGGCTTTTGCTGAAAAAGGCGCCGAAATCCGTAAATGTAATGCTTTGGGGTTTGGTGGCCCTGCGTCTGCTGTTCCCATTTTCCGTTGAAAGCACGCTGAGCCTGATTCCCAGTGCCCAGACCATTCCTCTGAATATCGGAACCACCGCCGCCCCGGCGATCCACAGCGGATTTCCAGCGCTGAACAGCGCCATCAATCCCATCCTCCAGCAGACTGCCCCGGCCCTTGCCGGCACGCCATCCAGCCCCATCCGGATCACCCTGGAGCTGCTTTCCGATCTCTGGCTGGTGGGTGTTGTGATTATGGTGCTTTACACCTCCTTCAGCTATCTGATCCTTTACCGGAAGCTGGCAACTGCGGTGATTCTCCGGGACAATCTCTATCAGTGCGAGGAGGTTTCCTCTCCCTTCGTCCTGGGTCTGATCCATCCAAGAATCTATCTGCCCTATTCCATGGAAGCGGAGAGCCTGAGCCACGTGATTGCCCATGAGCAGGCCCACATCCTACGCAGGGATCACTGGTGGAAGCCCCTGGGCTTTCTGCTGCTGACCATTCACTGGTTCAATCCCATTCTGTGGCTTGCCTACATCCTGCTGTGCAGGGATATCGAGCTGGCCTGCGACGAGAAGGTCATTTCCCGGCTTGGGGATGAAGCCCGGGCTGACTATTCCCAGGCCCTGCTGGAATGCAGCATCAACCGCCGGATGATCGCCGCCTGCCCTCTGGCCTTCGGTGAGGTGGGCGTGAAGGAACGGGTGAAAAATGTGATGAATTACCGCAAACCCGGCTTCTGGATCATGGTCATTGCCCTGATCGCCTGTATCGCAACCGCCGCGGCCTTCCTGACCAATCCGCCCAGCCCCTCCCTGGAGGTACTGCCGCTGATCCATTCTCACAGCTACGGCGTGGTGGAGGTGACCTATGAAGCGACCGTGTATAATTACAGCATGGTTGCTCAGGTAAATACACCTCTGTATTCCATTACAGAAGAAATGGTTCTTTCCTCTCAGAAAGAGCTTGCCTTTGGCGATCCCTGGACTACCCTGGGTCAGCTGAAGCCTGTGGAACTGAACGCAGACAATTTTGATGCTTATTTTTACTATGAGGATGGCTGGATCAAGGGAAATTCCGCCAGATCCATTCGTAAGGATGTGGCTAATGCATGGGAGCTAATCTATAACGAAGAGCATTTGTATTATCTTCTCCAGATGAAAAACGGCGAACTGTTCCTTGCCTATGGCTATTATGATGCAGCGGAAAAGAACGATCCCGGCTCTGATGATACCTCCATCCGCTGGCTCTACCGCCTTGCCGTGGACCTGAACGAAGAATACAACATTACCGCCAAATCCGGCGAGAACAGCGTCCCCGTAACCATCTTCCCTCCGGAAACCGCTGCCGCCAATTTCGCAGGGGCCGTCCACTGGCTGACCATCGCCCCCGGCGAGGATTTCTGCCCCTTCCGCATCTACCAGAACGGCCAGGAGGTCAGGGGTTATTATCTATGCTATGACACCAAGACCTACGAAACGGTTCCCCATCTGGTACCCTCCGGCCTGGACCCCCAGACCTACCTGTTCCAGAACTGCGACCCGAACAAGGAGTACATTGTGGTGATGATGCCAACCACTGAGCGTGACGCGCCCATCTACACCTTCGGTGTCCGATTCGCCGGGGAACTCCAAAGCGCCGCAGAGATTGATTATTATCTGACCGTGGGACAGGAGGGTGTCCACAAAATCGTTGTCAGCGCGGACCACCAGGAAGAAACCATGTACAAGGAGGATGGCACACCCTACCGGAAGGGCGACCGGCTGATTTTGAACCTGCTGTCCGGAAAAAACCTGCTCAATGGTTTCGCCATCGAAGCTCTGGACGCGGACGGAAAGCTGATCTGGAACTATGATCTCTACACAGACCGGGGAATTACGAACGAAACGCCGATTCAGGACCGGGACTGGGTCATCTCTCCTGTTGTCCACATGCCTCAAGCCGCCATGATTCCCACCGATTCCCGGAACACCGGCATTTTTGACCAATACCTCTATCTGACCATCGACGGAGCGAAATACCGCTATGAGCGGCAGGAGGCACTACCCGATGGAATCCAGGCGGATCAGCTTCTGGCCACCGTCACAGAAATGGATGCCGGCCAATATACCTATACCGTTTTCGGGGTGAAGGACAGCCCGGGCTTCTCCCAGTTTCTGGTCCATTCCGAATTTGATGATACCCTCCGGCTCTACCGCTACAGTCCCTCCAAGGCCTGTGAGCCCGGTGCTCTGGAGAAGGCCAAGGCATCCGGCTTCGTGGTCATGGAGAACAACGATGTTACCTCCGGCCAGGATGTCTGGATGGAATTCTATGAAAAGACCCGGCAGAAGCAGCGCTGCTCTGTGACCCTTGCCTACTATCATACCCTTGACCCGGCGGATTGCTCCGAAACCTATTACGAAGCCTACCGGGAGGATTATCCCTTCCTGGGCATTGCGGAGCTTAGCTTTGACGGTCACTGCTACACCTATACTGAAACGGAATCCGGCTATGTCAAGACCTTCCGCTATCTGGTGCGCTATACCGAGCAGGATCAGCCCGAAAGCTACACCGCCCGCACAGGTCCCTTCGTCCGGTATGTCCTGGTCAATGACGAATCCGTGACCCTGATGGAGCTTTGGAACGGTCTGTACAGCTCCCATTTCGGTGATTATATTGACCATTGGTGCGTCTATACGGATCAGAAATAAGACTCTGCGCTCCACGGCATCATTTTTTGCCGTGGGGCGCTTTTTTAAGAACGCCTGTTGACAACGTAAACAACGTTAGACAATATGAAATGACTCCTCACTTGCAAAACGTGGATTTACCTGTCATACTTAAGGTGCTAACACTTAAGAAACCGGAATTACCACATACAAGGAGGAGTCACCATGACAAGTATAACCTATATCGGGATGGATGTC
>JAFVMW010000040.1 GCA_017506735.1 Oscillospiraceae bacterium
CAGCCTGACACTCACCGGCCTAAATTGCACCAGAATGCGTTCTCCTTCTAGGTGGGCGGCAGCCCACCGTTGTCGTCGGCCTTTTCTGGCACAATTTATCCTCGCTGAGTATCTAGGCCGTTTTATCAAGAATTAGTATCAATAAAATCTCATGCAATCGGTATGGTTTTCCGAGAAAATGACCTCCACCTCGGGAAATGCACTGCGCAGCTTCTCTGCCAGCACCGGCATGGTGGGGTTTTCCGTGTGGAAATGGCCGGCGTCGATGAGATTCACGCCCAGCTCATAGGCGGAGCGGAACTGGTTGTACTTCACATCGGCGGTGACCAGGGTATCGCAGCCGTGGATTGCGGCTTCCGGATATGCGCCGCCGCAGCTTCCGCCGCCAACGGCGACTTTGCGGACAGGGCGGCCGCCGTCGCAGTAGCGCAGGCCCTCACAGCCCAGTTTTTCCTTGACAGTGGCGAGAAAATCGGCCAAAGGCTGTTCCTGCACCTCGCCGGAGCGGAGCAGGCCGTAGGGGCGGCCCATGGTGTCGGTGCCGTCGGGGGATACCACCTGGATGTTCTCAAGGCCCAGAGTCCGGGCCAGCACATCGTTGATGCCACCGGGGGCCACATCCAGATTGGTGTGGGCGTTGATGGCGGCAATGCCATGCTCCATCAGCGTCAGCAGGCACCGGCCGGTTTCCGTATCCTCATTGACGGCCTTGATCTCCTCTCCGAAGATCAGGGGATGGTGGGTCACGATCAGATCCGCGCCCAGCCCGATGGCCTCATCGATGGCACTGCGGAAGGGGTCCAGGGCCACAAGGATTTTGCGGACGGGCTGGGCCTTTCTGCCGCAGAGCAGGCCCACATTGTCCCAGTTCATTTTCATATAGTTGGGAGCCAGGGACTCCACAAAGGTGAGAATATCGTTAACGGTTGCCATGGATCTGTTCCTCCAGTGCGTTCAAATCGCTGAGAATGGTTTCGTAGATGGGAAGCTGGTCAGAACCCGACCGCCGCATTCCCTCCACGGTCATGGTCACGCCGTGGCGCACCCGGTCATAGAAGGCAGGCAGCAGGGGGGAGTCATCCTCCAGAAGCTGGGGCGTGATGTAAGTCTGGGCCGGGGTCAGTCCTGCGCCGGGGGCATAGACTACCTCCATGACGGTGTAGATAAACTTTCCGTCCTGGGCCAGGGTTTCCCGGCGGATCTGCCAGCCGGCATCATAGAGCCACTGCCGCAGCTCCGGCCGCTTGGACTGGCACTGCAGAACCAGGCGGTAGCCCTCTCTCAGCCAGGGGGCGGCGGAGAGGATGGACATGATGGTGTCGGCACCCATACCGGCGCAGACCAGCACATCAAAGTCCCGGGGGATGTCCCTTGCGCCGTCGGACAGGCAGAAGGTCATGGCGCTGTCTACCCGGAAGCGCAGGGCATTCCGCTTGGCGCTGTCCAGAGGGCCCTGGGCCACGTCGGACTCGATCATGTGGGCGGCGATACCTTCCGTGAGCAGGTAAATGCCCAGATAGCCGTGGTCGCAGCCGATGTCTGCCACCCGGTCGCCCTTATGGATGTAATTGCACACCGCCAGCAGGCGGTTGGACATGGGAATTTTCATGGAATTCCTCCTTGTAAGAAAAAGCACGTCATTGCGGATCGGATTCGCAATGACGCGCGTTCGTTTGCGGTTTCAGCAGATTACTTCTCGGCGGCTTCCAGAGCTTCGATGAACTTGTTCAGCTGCAGCAGGAAGGAGTCGCAGTCGATGCCGTGAACCATGCAGGCCTCCTCAACGGTCTCACCGCGGGAAGAGGGGCAGCCCAGGCAGTGCATGCCGATGGCCAGGAACAGGGGAGCGGCCTGGGGAGCCACATCCAGAACGGAACCAATGATGGTATTCTTTTCAATTTTAACAGCCATAAAAATGACCTCCTATTTACAAATCTTCTATCATTATACCGATATTTTCGGAAATTACAAGAGGAAAGTGAAAGAAAGTCAGGAATTTCCATGGATGCTGTAGGTCATGCCCGGACGCAGGCCGTCGGCATAGACCAGATTGTCGGAATTTTCATCGTGAATGGTGATGTCCGTCAGCTCCAGCAGATTTTCTGACCGGATGGCGAAGGTGAATACCACGTCCGTTTCCCGGCTGCCGGGGCCGGCGCCGCCGTCCCAGGCAAGGGTATTGGAGGTGCAGATCAGCGTATTTACCCGGATCTCGTAGGTTCCCTCATGCCAGGCGCCCCAGCCCATATAGATCCGGAAGGTGCCGTCCTCCAGAAGGGTAACGCCGCATTCCTCGTTGGTTACTCCGGCTTCATCGGCGGCGACCTCGTTGACGGTGTATTCTCCTGCCGCAAGGATCACGGCAGGCTCTGTGGGCGTAAAGGTCACGGCAGGCTCCGTGGAGGGGGTGGTGGTTCCGGGTGGGTTGGCGCAGCAGGCCAGAACGGCAGACAGGGACAGAATGATAATCAGGGCAGCGGCCCGGTGCAAAATGTCTCGGATCATAGTCAGACCTCCTCGTGTGAGATGATACCATCATACCATGAAATTACCCGACAGGCAATTTCCGCAGGAAGAAATTCAGAATAATTAAGGAAGCTCTGATTAAATCGGCAAGAGCAGATGGCGAGAGATTTTGGCCCAAATTGAAGTTTGGAAAGCGGAGGAATACTTTGTGTATTTCCCGGTTTTCAAACTGAAAAGTTGGGTCAAAAGATCCGTCAGCTGCCGC
>JAFVMW010000002.1 GCA_017506735.1 Oscillospiraceae bacterium
CGGCAGCTGACGGATCTTTTGACCCAACTTTTCAGTTTGAAAACCGGGAAATACACAAAGTATTCCTCCGCTTTCCAAACTTCAATTTGGGCCAAAATCTCTCGCCATCTGCTCTTGCCGATTTAATCAGAGCTTCCCTAAGGGAGATGTCACCTTGGTGAAGGTTTTCACATTGTCAAAAGAAGGACACTTGTCAATTTACTTTTTCTGCAACGTCTGTTAAGATGAAAGTAACAAAAAACTTTCCGGGAGGTATTTTATGGAACAGAACACAAAGACCGGGCTGACGAAAAAACACTGGTTTGGCTATATGTGCGGCGATTGGGGCGGCTGCATGACCTTTACGCTGATGGCGGGCATTTTCACCATGTACTGCACCAACGCCTTGGGCATTGATCCGACCCTTCTGGGTACGCTGGTGATCATCTGGACCATCTGGGACGCGATAAACGATCCGCTGATGGGGGCCCTGATGGACAAGGCCTTTGCCCGACGCCGGGATCCTCGGGGAAAATTCCGCCCCTGGCTGCTGCGGGCGACCCCCCTGCTGGCGGTAACGGCCATCGCATTGTGGACGGTGCCCACCTTTTTCGAGGGGATCTCTCTGATTGTGGTGCTGTTCTCCTGCAAGATTCTCTACGAGGCCGCCTACACCATGTTTAATATCCCCATGGGATCCCTGCTCTCTGCCATGTCCACCAACGATGTGGAGCGGGCATCCTTATCCTCTGCCCGGGGCGCGGGCTCCGGCTTCGGCAACGCCATCCCGGGCATCGCAGCCCCGATGATCATCGCCGCCTTCGGCGAACGGGAGACCACCGGCTATATGATTGTGGGTGTGTCCTGCGCCATCATCGGCTTTGTGGTGTGCCTGATGCACTACGCCATGACCGAGGAACGAACCACCGCTGCCGCGGAAACCGACTCCGGGAATATTAAATTCACGGACATTCTCACGGTCTTAAGCAAAAACCGCCCCTTTGTGGCACTGTGCCTCCACGGCATCTGCAACTGCACCATGCAGTACGGCTCCATTACACTGGGTATGTATATGTATTCCGCTGTGTATCACGATGTGACCTACCAGTCCATTTCCTCCATTCTCTCCGCCCCTTTCATGGTGGGTGCCATGGTGGCGGTGCCCTTCCTGTGCAAGAAATACGACCTGCAGAAGCTGATCCGGGGATCGCTGCTGATCGGCGGCGCAGTCTGCGGACTTCTGTTCGTTCTGCATCTGGTTGTGGATGTGAATCCGCTGCTCCACGGCGTGCTGCTCGGCATCGGTACCGGCATGAGTATGGTTTCTGTGCAAATGCAGTGGGGACTGGTGGGTGAAGCCATCGATTACAATGAATATATCACCGGCAAGCGCACTGAGGGCTCCATCTACGGCACATTCAACCTCTCCCGCCGGATCGGCCAGACCATCGGACAGGGCTTCGCCCTGTACGCCCTGGGCTGGATCGGCTATGTGGGCACCGCCGAGACTCAGGCAAGCGCTACCATTTTCGGTCTGAAGGTCATCTGCGTGCTGGTTCCTGCTCTGTTCATCCTGGGCTCCTGGGCAGCGTTCAAGTATGTATGGAATATCACCCCGGAGATCCGCGACAAAATCGCCGCCTGGAAAACCGAACAGCAGAGATAACAAAAAAGAGAGGCCGTGGCCTCTCTTTTTTTGGTGCGGGCAACAGGACTCGAACCTGCACGCGTGAGCAGTGGAACCTAAGGGTGATGTCACCTCAGTGGAGGAATGTCATATTCTATGAAGCAGGGGATTCTGAAAGCAACAAAAGACGGACACATCATCTTTGCAATCCCGTTGTTTTGCTTTATGAGTTTTTCAAAAAGAAACATTCCGACAGCCACAGCGTCTTCGATCGTCAGGTAACGATCAGCAACGGCATCATTTTAGAAAACATACGATTTTCTTCCGAATCTATTCATCCTAACTTCTCTTCCGACAGATACTGATGCAGCCCTTCCTGCATAAACTGGTTGATGACAGATTGAATACTTTGCCAGTCCGAATAATGATTTCTCAGCGTAAATCGGTTGACCATGATGCATCCGTTGAGCTGGAAGTAAAACAGCGCTTCTGCCTGAGCTTCTGTCAGAGCGGAGTGTTCCATCATATGGGATACGAAACGATCCCTGCAGTCCTCGGAAATCTTTGCCAATATCCGGGAAGAAGCCGCATCATCCAGATACAGCGGATGATATTCCGGAGTAGACAGGATCTTCATACACAACGGATACTGATCCTTCTGGCATTGGGGATAGAGCATATAGTCAACAATATCTGCGGTATCCATACATATATCCGCGATCAAATCATCCAGAACGTCAACCGCATCAAAATAATGCAGATAAAAGGTCCCCCGGTTGATCTCACTTACTTTGCAAAGCTCAGTAACTGTGATTTTCTCAAAGGGTTTCTGCCTGAGCAGCTCCAGCAGAGACTGCTTGATCACGCTGTGGGTATAGCGGGTCCGTCTGTCTGCAGGATTGGCATGTCCTCTTTTTCCCATAAAACGCCTCCATAATCAACATATTCTCCGATCTGTATATCAACTGAACAGAGTAAAAAATGTGATGATTGAGTTTTCTATGAAACAAATTATAATGAAAAACAACGAAATAGTCAACAATGTGTTGATTATAGTATCCGGTGCTCAGATAAGGATCCGATGAACAATTGATCTGAGATCAGGCCATGAGAAATGTGGAATCTGGGTGAAAGTCCCAATCCAATATATTCCATCATCAGGAGGAGAAACTATGTTAGAAATCAACATGGAAGACGTGGTCGGCGTACTGCAAACCTGCCAGAAGTACCTGATCCCGCTGCTCATCGCCCTGACTGCAGGCATTGCTGTGATTATCGGTGTGGCTGTCAGCAGGAAGCTGAGCAGAGAAAAGAAGTTCGTGATCCGCTGGAATGCCGTCCTGGCAATGGTGCTGGCGATCGTGCTGGCTGTGAATCTGATCTGCCTTGGACCCATGTCCAACCTGATCAGCCTGACCATGGGCGAAGCCCAGGTGGATGCCGATACCACCGAAAAAGCAGCAGCAATTGCCGAACAGGTGGCTGCGGAAGGCTTTGTGCTGCTGGAAAATGAGGGCTTGCTGCCCCTGACCGATACCCAAAACCTGAACCTGTTTGGCTGGGCCTCCATCAATCCCCTGTATGGCGGAGCCGGTTCCGGTGGTATCAACGCTCTGTTTGACATCGTTACTATGAAACAGGGTCTGCTCAACGCAGGTTTTTCTATAAATGAAGAGCTGGAGGCATTCTACAACGGCTACACCGGTGAGCGTCCCGAAATGTCCATCGAGAAGCAGAGCTGGACCCTGCCTGAGCCTCCTGTGTCCGCTTACTCCGATGCTCTGATCGACAACGCAAAGGCATTTTCTGATGTAGCGGTGATCGTGCTGGCCCGTGCCGCCGGTGAGGGTCATAACGACCTGCCCATGGATGTGAGCCAGGTGGCATTTGACCATAACTCCGATGAATACCTGGACTTTGAGGCTGGCGAGCATTACCTGCAGCTGTCCCGGTCCGAGGAAAATATGGTAGCGCTCGTCTGCGAGAACTTTGACAAGGTTCTGGTGCTCTACAACGGCGCAAACCCCATCGAGATGGGCTTTGTGGAGGAGTATCCCCAGATCAAGGCCGCGATCTGGTGCCCCGGTCCCGGCAATGTAGGCTTCAATGCCCTGGGAAAGATCCTGCGCGGTGAGATCAATCCCTCCGGCCGTACCTCTGATACCTTCCTGTACGACATGACCAAAGCTCCCTGGTGGAACAATGCCGCTAAGGTCAACTACGAAAATCTGCTGGACATGACCGTTGATGGTATGAACGCAGGCAGACCTCAGACCTACTCCCCCTCCTTTGTAAACTATGTGGACGGTGTTTACGTGGGCTACAAATTCTACGAAACTGCCCATGATGTGGGTATGGAGGGCTTCGTGTACGATCAGGTTGTTCAGTATCCCTTCGGCTACGGCCTGAGCTATACCACCTTCTCCTATGAAATGGGCGCACTGACGGAAGAAAACGGCCGTTTGACCGTACCTGTCACCGTAACCAACACCGGTGATGTGGCAGGCAAGGATGTGGTTGGTATTTACTTCAATCCTCCCTACACCGAGGGCGGCATCGAAAAGGCTACAGCGAATCTGATCGAATTTGGAAAGACCGGTCTGCTGGAGCCCGGCGCTTCGGAGACGCTGGAACTGTCCTTTGCCATTGAGGACATGGCTTCCTATGATTATCTGAAGGAAGAGGCCTATGTGTTGGAAAAGGGTAATTACATCATCACAGCCCGCACCAACAGCCACGACATCGTCGGACAGGCAGTCTATACCCAGAGCAAGACTATGGTTTACGGCGAGAGCAATCCCAGAACTTCCGACGGCATCGCCGCTACTAATCTGTTTATGGATGTGCATGGCGATGTGACATACCTGTCCCGTGCAGACAGATTCGCAAACTTTGCGGAGGCAACTGCTGCTCCTGCCAGTCTGAATATGGCACAAAGCGATGTTTCTACCTACCAGCTCAACGCGAATTTTGATTATGATATGTACATTGATCCCAATGATGAGATGCCCGTCACCGGAGCTGACAACGGTCTGATTCTGGCAGCTCTGCGGGGTGCGGACTATGACGATCCCCGCTGGGAGCAATTGCTGGATCAGCTGAGCATTGCAGATATGGTCTATATGACCTCCCTCAGCGGCTATCAGACTCCTGCGGTAGAATCTGTGGGTAAGGTTCAGGCAAATGATGCGGATGGTCCTGCTGCTATTAACAACAACTTCACCGGAGCCGGTTCCATCGGCTTCCCTGTTGCAACGGTAATTGCCTGCACCTGGAATCAGGAACTGGCACACGAATACGGATCTGTCATGGGTGAAATGGCCCGGGAGATGGATGTTGCTGGCTGGTATGCGCCGGGCATCAATATGCATCGGTATCCCTTCGGCGGCCGAAACTACGAATACTATTCGGAAGACTCTGTTCTGACTGGCCGCATGGCAGGCAATGCTGTTGCCGGCGCTGAGGAACATGGCGTATACTCCTATATCAAGCACTTTGCCATGTATGACGGTAACTACAAGATGGTAAGCATTTGGTCCAACGAACAGGCTATCCGTGAGATCTATCTGAAGCCCTTTGAAATCTGTGTGAAGGAATTCGGCGCGGATGGCGTCATGGCCTCCTGGAGCTTCCTGGGTACTACCTGGGCGGGCGAATGCGGTCAGTTACTGAATACCGTTCTGCGTGACGAATGGGGTTTCCGAGGCACTGTGGTCTCCGACTTTTTCCGGAATAACGGTCATGGTTTTATGAACGCAGATGCGGCCCTGGCGAACGGTATGGATGCGATGCTGGCGACCTACGGCGAGGGTCCCAACCGTCCCCACGACTGGGAGAATCCCAGTGCAAGCACCGTGAAGTATCTCCGGACCGGTTGTAAGAACATCATGTATACTCTGGTCAACAGCTGGGAATATGAGGACGCAACTCAGAATTCCGGTGCACCCGCGTGGAAGATGGCGATTGTCGTAGTGGATGTGCTCCTGGCCCTCGCTCTGATTGGCGCTGAGATCCTGATTCTGCGCAAGTCCCGCAAGATGACGGCAGCTGAAAAGAAATAAGTTTACCATAGCATTTTTGCTATGTCTTTTTCCTCAAACGGCAGCACCTCCTTATCCGGGAGGTGCTGCTATTTTTTGTTTTTCAGTTCGGTGATTCCATGACCACGGCACAGCATACACACGGGAGAAACAATCTCATCCAGTTCCCGGATGTTTTTTCCGTTCATGACTTCATACAGGGCAAGCTCCGTTTACAGCAGTACGCAGAGGAGCTACGGGATCAGTGGATGGCAGAGCAGGCGGATTTGCGGCGGCTCCATCGACTATGGGAAATGAAACGCCCGACGATCAATACCTACATCGCTGAACTGTATGAGGAAATCCAGCGACTGGAGCAGGAGATTGATGACTTGCTACTGGAGAAAATCCAAAGCGAAGGCTAGAGGCCCCTGACTATATGTAACTTAAAAAGGAAAAACAGCTGTTTTTGAAACTTTTAGAAGTCAAAACAGCTGTTTTTAGTGGTGCGGATAACAGGACTCGAACCTGCACGGTCATCCCAATAGGGCCTAAACCTATCGCGTATACCAATTTCGCCATATCCGCATATGAACAGCCGAGAGGAATCCCGGCTGTTATTATATTATGAGATCATACGCAGGAGGTCAGGAAAACCGGCAAACTCTCACTGAGGTGACATCACCTAAATCCACCGAGTCTACCAATTCCACCATGCCCGCATTATTCTTTTGTACCTCTGATTTTTACACGGCGAGGGATCCGAGGTGGGGCATTTCGCCTGATCCACATTTATAAAAACAGGTGAACCTGCTTTTTTTATTCCTTTTCTTCAGAAGGATCCGCCTTCTCGTTTTTGCGAATATGGCGGTAGTTCAAAATGATTCCAATGACATTCAGAAACATACAAATCGACGCAACAAACCACAGGGGGCGAGGAAAAGCATTTTCCATAAACACTGCAACAATCATCAGAATGCTGCCGATTATGCCGCATACAGCACATAGACCACAAATTAAGCGATGCTTCTTATCCATCTGTTTTCCCCTTAATGCGTATCAAAAAACCTTCACTGAGGTGACATCACCTAAATCCACCGAGTCTACCAATTCCACCATGCCCGCATATTCTTTTGTATTTTATCATGCTCCTGTGTCTTTGTCAACCGGTGGCGGCGGTGACAAGGATGGGCAGATTGTCCCGATAGATTTCTTCAAACTGGTCGATGGGCAGGGGATTCACTCCCCGGCCTGCTTCTATGGTGAAGCCCGGACGGCGATAGGCCTGTATGAACCAGTCCTTGTAGCCTGCGAAGCTGGAGGCAAAGGGCACCTCCTCGATCTCATAGCCGCTTAAGCTGGCGAACCGTTGGGCCAGCTCCTCCGCGCCCGGTACCTCGATGCCGCCGTACTGATAGTAGATCACGCCCCCCTGGGTGTGGTAGGCCAGCACCAGTTCGGGCCGGAGCCGGTTGGTGTAGTCGTACAGGGCAAGGCTCTCCACCTGGTTCAGCGGAGCACGGCCCACATAGTCCCGGGGGGCAGGGCTGGTGTAGCCCTGGCGGAATTTGATCTCCCGGGCCCGGAGCCATCCGGCAGGATACTGGAGGTTCAGATCCACTCCGTTCAGGTTGGCCTTCCACCCATCGGGGAAGGGGATGTTGGGATAATTCCGGGCAAAGCCCAAGGCCCGTTCGTACTCCTCGTCATTGGGCTGAAGTACGCCCGTCACCAGATCCACCCCGTCCGGGTTCACCATGGGAACCACACAGACGGTGGTGCGCTCCGAAAGCTCCCGGGCGGATACATCCCCGATATTGCCCCCGGATACGATGGCGGCGGCGTAATCCTCGAGGAATTTTAACAGTACGGTGGCGGTGATCCACTCGTTGGCGTGATGTGCTCCGGAATACAGCACCGTCCTGGGCCCGGTGCCGATGCACACGGACCACACAGGCCGCCTAAAGGCGGTGGTGCCGATGTTCTCTCCCCGAAGGAAGGGATACTCCGCCAGCAGCCGTTCCACACTCTGAACGGCAAGCCCTGCGGTCGTCGGTTCGTTGGTTGGTACAATTGCCATAAAAAATCGCCTCCCACTATCCTATGACAGTGGGAGGCGATTGGTGCGGCGAAAAGAAAGCTGCTTGCCTCTCCCTCTGGGAGAGGTGACCCGAAGGGACGGAGAGGGTTTTTGCCCCTCTCAGGCACCGCCAAAGGCGGTACCAGCTCTCCCCAAGGGGGAGAGCCAATTGGGAGACGTTCCTCGTGGTCAGTTCCGGCTTTCCAGCCAGATCAGCAGGACGGCGATGTCTGCCGGGCTGACGCCGGAGATGCGGCTGGCCTGGCCGATGGACATGGGGCGGATCTCCGACAGCTTCTGCCGGGCTTCCAGCCGGAGGCCGTGAATGGAATCATAGTCCGCGTCCACAGGCAGGGCCTTGGCTTCCGCCTTTTTAAATTCCGCAACCTGCTTTTCCTGCCGGGCAAGATAGCCGGCGTACTTCACCTGGATCTCCACCTCCTGGGTCACATCGGCAGGCAGCTTAGGCCGGTCCGGATCAAAGGGGGCAAGGTCAGCGTAAGTCACCTGGGGACGGCGGAGCAGGTCAGCCAGTCTTGCGGAATTTGCAACCGGGGTGGAGTCGTATTTTGCAAGCATTTCGTTCAGTGCCGGGCTGGCGGCTACGCCATTGGCTTCCAGCCGGGCGCACTCTTTGCGGACGGACTCGTACTTGGCATTCACCTGGGCCAGCCGTTCATCGGACACAAGGCCCACCCGATGACCAATGTGGGTCAGACGGAAATCGGCATTGTCCTGCCGGTGGAGCAGCCGGTATTCCGAGCGGCTGGTCATAATCCGGTAGGGCTCCTCCGTGCCCTTGGTCACCAGATCGTCAATCAGGGTGCCGATGTAGCTGGTGTCACGGGTCAGAATCAGGGGTTCCCTGCCCTGCAGCTTCAGTGCGGCGTTGATGCCTGCCACCAGACCCTGGGCGGCGGCCTCCTCATAGCCGGAGGTGCCGTTGAACTGGCCTGCGCCGTAGAGCCGGGCGATGGTCTTGGTTTCCAGGGTGGGCAGCAGAACGGTGGGGTCCACGCACTCATACTCAATGGCGTAGGCAGGCCGCATCATCTCAGCCTTTTCCAGGCCCGGGATGGTGCGCATCATGGCAAGCTGCACATCCTCGGGGAGGGAGGAGGAGAAGCCCTGGATGTAAAGCTCCTCGGTGTCCAGGCCCGTGGGCTCAATGAAGAGCTGATGCCGCTCCTTTTCGGCGAAGCGGACGATTTTGGTTTCGATGCTGGGGCAGTACCGGGGGCCAACACCGGAGATGGTGCCGTCGTACATGGGGGAGCGGTGGAGATTCTCCCGGATGATGCGGTGGGTTTCTGAGTTGGTATAGGTCAGATGGCACACCGCACGGTTCTCCGGGGGTGTGGCGGTGGTGAAGGAGAAGGGCTCCACAGTGTCGTCCCCGGGCTGCAGCTCCATTTTGGAGAAATCCACGCTCCGGCGGTTGATTCTGGGAGGGGTGCCGGTTTTGAACCGGCGCAGGGGCAGGCCCAGCTCTCTTAACCGGTCGGCAAGGCCGATGGCGGCGTGCATTCCGTCGGGGCCGGAGGAGTAGACGGACTCGCCGGTGATGACGGTGGCATCCAGATAGGTGCCGCTGGCGATGATGACGGCTTTCGCCTCGTAATGGGCGCCCAGAAGGGTGTCCACGCCGGTGACGGCCCCGTTTTCTACGGTAATATTGACGATTTGTGCCTGCTTCAGCTCAAGGTTTTCCGTCTGCTCCAGAACGTGCTTCATGTAGCTCTGGTAGGCCCGGCGGTCGGCCTGAGCCCGGAGGGAGTGGACGGCAGGGCCCTTGCCCCGGTTGAGCATCCGGTACTGGATGCAGCAGTGGTCGGCGGCAATGCCCATCTGACCGCCCAGCGCGTCCAGCTCCCGGACAAGGTGTCCCTTGCCGGTGCCGCCGATGGCAGGATTGCAGGGCAGGTTGGCCACCGCGTCCAGATTGATGGTGAAAAGGATGGTGTGACAGCCCAGTCGGGCAGCAGCCAGGGCGGCCTCAATGCCGGCGTGGCCCGCGCCGATGACGGCAATGTCACAGGTTCCTGCGTAGTAGCTCATAATGGTTCCTCTCAATAAGAGATGTCATTGCGAGGAGCGGAGCGACGTGGCAATCCCCTGCGGCTTCCGGAATGTCCGGGGGATTGCCACGGCAGTGTGCGCACTGCCTCGCAATGACAATTTATTCTTCTTCCTCTGTCTGCTTCTTCTCCTCCGGGGGCAGGATGAAGGGCTTGCAGACCACCTCGCAGCGGTTGATGGGGGTGCCCAGGGCGTGGAATTTCTCCTCGTAGCCGGTCATAATGCCCACAATGCCGTTCTCATGGAGGTTCCGGGTGAGATTCTTCACCTCCAGGCCGCAGGCGGCGAACTCCTCCACGGAGAACTCAAACAGGGGGGCGTTGTCGGTCTTATAATGGAACTCGCCGCCCTCACAAACCACCTTGCAGTACTTGTGCAGGAAGCCCCGGTGGGTCAGACGGCGCTTGGCGTTCTTCTTCCGGGGCCAGGGGTCGGGGAAATTGATGAACAGCCGGTCAATCTCGCCGGGGGCGAAAATCTCCTCGATGTTGGCAACGTCCATATCAATGAAAAACACGTTGGTCAGGCCCATGCCCTGGGCCTTCTCCATGGCGACCACCATGGCCTCCCGGCACCGCTCCACGGCGATGAGCAGCACATCAGGATTGGCGGCGGCGGTTTCGGCGGTGAATTTGCCTTTGCCGCAGCCCACCTCCACCCAAAGGGCGGTGCAGCCGGGCTTCAGGGATCTCCAGCTGCCCTGCATGGCCTCAGGCTCGGCGATGCGGATCTGGGCGCACCGCTCCATCCGGGGCTCCAGATTCTTCATTCTTCTCATTCTCATATTCTAAGTTCCTCCAGAGGGAATAATTTTTGTGTAACCAATTTATTATAGCAAAAAGTTTGGGAAATGTCTATATACTAGTTGATAATGGAAAGTTGAAAGTGGAAAGCTTTCATCAGCAAAACTTTCCACTTTCCATTTTCGATTCAATTTCAGTTTTCCCACAGTCCGGCTTCGTTGAAGCCGGGGTTGTCGAAGGTGATGACGGTGTAGTACCGGGTTTTGGAATTCAGGTTGATGGCGGTGTCCAGCTGGCGCTTGATCTGCTTTTCGCTGCCGCTGAGGGAAGGAGGCAGGGTCACGTCGAAAATCAGATTGGTATGGGTGTCTCCCCGAACCAGCCGGAAATCGTGGAAGCCGATCCGCTCGTCGATGGACTGAAGCACCAGCTCCACCTCACGGCGCATTTCGTTCAGCTCCGCATCGTCGGTGACGATGGGGTCGTAGTGGATCACCAGATGGATTTTGTGGGTGTCCAGACAGTGGCGCTCCACCTCGTCGATGATGTCGTGGCACACCAGGGGATCCTCCTTCATATCCATTTCCACATGGACGCTGGCGAACCGCTGACCGGGGCCGTAGTCGTGAACCATCAGGTCATGGTAGCCCAGAATCTTCTCGCTGAGCCGGAGGCAGGACAGAATCTGCATTTTCAGCTCCGGGGTGGCGTTCTCACCCAGCAGGGGGGAGATGGTGTCCCTTGCCATGTTCCAGCCGCTGTACAGGATGAACAGAGCCACCGCAAGACCGGCCCAGCCGTCAATCTTCACCTGGAGAAAATGCTCGGCCAGGGCAGAAATCAGCACCGCGCCGGTGGTAATGCAGTCGTTGCGGCTGTCGGCGGCGGTGGCCAGCAGCGCGCCGCTGCCGATGGCAAGACCCATCTCCCGGTTCACGGCGAACAGCAGCAGCTTGCCCAGGATGGACAGGCACAGCACCAGCACCAACGCCCCGGAGAACAGCACTTGCTCCGGATGAAGAATCTTGAGGAAGGAGGACTTTGCCAGCTCAAAGCCGATGAGCAGGATCAGCAGAGCCACCGCAAGGCCGGACAGATATTCATACCGGGCGTGGCCAAAGGGATGATCCTCGTCGGCAGGCTGCTGGGCCAGCTTGAAGCCCAGGAGCGTGACTACGGAGGAAGAAGCGTCGGCCAGATTGTTCATGGCATCGGCGGTGATGGACACGGAGCCGGAGATCATGCCGATGGCCAGCTTGCTGCCGAACAGCACCGCGTTGGCAAAAATGCCCAAAGCGCCGCAGCGCTTGCCCACCCTGGCCCGGGTCTGGGCGGCGCCGGGGTCTGCTCCGGGAGGAAGAATCCGATTTGTCAGAATATGGATCATAATATACCTCACAGGGAGTCTGTCCGGCAGAGCCGCCGGACGGAAATTGGAAAGACATACCTTATTATTATATTCCAGCCATGCCCTGTTTGTCCAGCATAACCCGTCAGCGGTGGAAAAAGGGCAGGAAAAAGCCAAATTGGAGTTTGTAGTGGAGCGTGGAATAACCCATCGTAGGGGTCGGCGTCCTCGACGACCCGTTCGGCAATCTCCGATTGCCGCCTTATACCCCCACCGCAATTTCCCAAAATCCGCCCATCGAGGTCGGATTTTGGGCCGGGACGTCGAGGACGCCGTCCCCTACAGAGGAATATCCAGCAGCCCGATAAACTCCAATTTGACATTCCCGTCGCTGGATTTGGCTTGGGAATAATGAAAAAACAATCGGTTGCGCAATGAAATATGACAAATTACAGAAACAAGAACATGGAAGAGAATGGAAACTGTGCATTCTATATCGATACTTTTTTATATTTTGAACAAATTTTGTACAAAGTAACTGATTTCCGGTGGACAAAACAAAAAATTTGCTGTATTATAATATCATTCCTATGCCGCGAGGGTTAAGCGGTAATCTAACAGAAGAGGTGATAGACCTATGGCGTTTTCCTTCTTTGGTGGCGTGCACCCTAAGGAGAATAAGCATTACGCCGAGGAGCGGAGTGTGCAGACATTCCCTGAGCCTGATCTGCTGGTCATCCCCATGAGCCAGCACATTGGCGCTCCCTGCAAACCCCTGGTCAAGAAGAATGACATTGTGACCAGAGGTCAGAAGATCGGTGACAACCAGGGCCTGTGTGTCCCGGTTCACGCATCGGTGTCCGGTAAGGTCAAGGCTGTGGAGATGCGTCCCCACACCAATGGCAGCACCGTCATGAGCGTGGTCATCGAAAATGACCATCAGGATACCCTGTGTCCTGACATCAAGCCCCGTACCAAGGAGGAAGTGGATGCACTGACTCCTGCCGAGCTGTGCGACATCATCCGCGAGGGCGGCGTTGTCGGTATGGGCGGCGCGGCATTCCCCACCCACGTAAAGCTCTCCGGTGCCATCGGCAAGGCCGATACCATCATCGTCAATGCCGGCGAGTGTGAGCCTTACATCACTTCCGACGACCGTCTGTGCCAGGAGATGCCCGAGATCGTGGTTTCCGGCCTGCTGGTCGCCATGAAGATTCTGGGCCTGAAGGAAGGCCACATCGGCATCGAGGACAACAAGCCCAAGGCTGCCGCAGCGCTGAAGAACGCTGCCGTCGGCACCGGCGTCATCGTTGATGTTCTGCCTGCCAAGTACCCCCAGGGCGCAGAAAAGCAGCTGATCTATGCTGTCACCGGCCGTGAGGTTCCCTCCGGCGGTCTGCCTGTGGCCGTTGGCTGCGTGGTCATCAACGCCGCTACCTGTAAGGCCATCCATGACGCTGTGTATCTGGGCATGCCCCTGATCGAGCGTATCGTCACCGTCTCCGGCGACATCCTGCTGGAGCCCAAGAACCTGATGGTTCCCATCGGCACCTCCTTCAACGAGCTGATGGAGGCCTGCGGCGTTTCCGAGAACCCCTACAAGGTCCTCAACGGCGGCCCCATGATGGGCACTGCTCAGTATGACCTGAGCGTCACCACCATCAAGGCCTGCAACGCCATTACCTTCCTGGGTCACTCCAACAACTTCTATGTCGAGGACTCCCGCTGCCTGCGCTGCGGCAAGTGCATCGATGCCTGCCCCATGAAGCTCAGCCCCGTTCTGATGTACAAGGCCATGCAGTCCGGCGACGTCGACGAGATGAAGTCCATCAACATCATGGACTGCATCGAGTGCGGCTGCTGTGCTTACACCTGTCCTGCCTGCGTGCCTCTGGTTCAGGGCTTCCGCTCCGCCAAGGTGCTCATCCGCAACGCCGCTGCCGCGGCAAAGAAATAAGGAGGTGGAAATCAAATGGCACAGATGAAGTACTACTATGAGCTGACGGTTTCCAGCTCCCCCCACGCACATTCCCCCGTTACCACCAAGACCATCATGCGCGATGTCCTCATCGCCCTGCTGCCTGCCCTGCTGTTCTCCGTCTACAACTTCGGTTTCCGGGCGCTGACCGTGACCACCGTTGCTGTGGCCTCCTGCTATGGCTTCGAGAAGCTGTGGAACATTCTGATGAAGAAGCACGACAAGACCTATGACCTGTCCGCCTGCGTCACCGGCGTGCTGTTGGCCTTCGTCTGCCCCGTCACCGTTGCCTACTGGCAGATCGTGCTGGGCGCAGCCTTCGCCATCCTGCTGGTCAAGATGCTCTTCGGCGGCCTGGGCCGCAACGTGGTCAACCCTGCTCTGGCAGGCCGCGCTTTCATGATGAGCTGGCCCGTGGCCATGTCCACCTGGATCAAGGCCGGCTTCGGCAATGCCGCTGCTGTCATCAGCCCCGTTGACATCGCCACCGCCGCTACCCCACTGGCCAATATGCACCAGGGCATGATGCCTGCTGAGAGCTGGCTCCAGCTGTTCATCGGCAATGTGGGCGGCTGCATCGGTGAGACCTCCGCCATCGCTCTGCTGATCGGCCTGGCTTACCTGCTGTTCCGGAAGGTCATCAAGATCACCATTCCTGCTGCTTACATCGGCACCGTTGCTGTGCTGACCCTGCTGTTCCCCATGGGCAACCCCGGCTTCGAGTGGATGCTCTGCCACCTGTTCGGCGGCGGCCTGATGCTGGGTGCCATCTTCATGGCTACCGACTACGTCACCAGCCCCCTGACCATGTGGGGCCAGATCATCTACGGCATCGGCTGTGGTGCTCTGACTGTTATGATCCGCTACTTCGGCGGCTATAACGAGGGTGTTTCCTACGCCATTCTGATCATGAACTGCTGCGTGGTTCTGCTGGACCGCATCGGCCGTCCCGTGAAGTTCGGCGCACCCAAGAAGGAGGCGGCAAAGTAATGAAAACCAACGAAAATATCGTCAAGTATGTGCTTCGGCTGGCTCTGACCCTGTTCATCATCGGCGCAGTGGTTGCCGCCTGCCTGGCTGGCGTGAACAGCATCACCGCTCCCGCCATCGAACAGCTCCAGTATGAAAAGACCCAGGAAGCCATCCAGGCAGTTCTGCCCGGCGGCGGCGATGAGATCGACTTCACCGACGACTCCGGTCTGGTTTCCGTGGTCTACAAGGGCGAGGCCGGCTACGCTGTCCAGGTCGCTCCCGGCGGCTTCGACGGCCCCATCACCATGATGGTGGGCATCGACTTCGAGGGCAAGGTTCTGGGCATTTCCGTCATCAAGCACACCGAGACTGCCGGTCTGGGCGCCGTTGCCGCTGCCAAGACCTCTGCCGGTGAGGCATTCCGCGGCTGGTTCGTGGGCCAGTCCGGCTCCGTTGCCGTTACCAAGGACGGCGGCTCCGTTGAGGCAATCACCGGTGCCACCATTACTTCCCGCGCTGTCTGCGACGGTGTCAACGCCGCTCTGGACTGCGTTGCAAAGATGGGTTAAGGAGGTACTTCAGTAATGAATTTCAAGAAACAGTTTAATGAAGGCCTGCTGACCAAGAACCCCGTTACCGTTCAGCTGCTGGGTATGTGCTCCACGCTGGCAATTACCACCAGCCTGTTCAACGGCATCGGCATGGGCCTGGCCGTTACCATCATCACCATTTGCTCCAACGTTCTGATCTCCGCTCTGCGTAAGGTCATTCCCTCCCAGGTCCGTATCGCGGCCTACATCACCATCATCGCCGGCTTCGTTACCGTGGTTGACCTGTGCCTGCAGGCCTTCCTGCCTGCGCTGGCAGAATCCCTGGGTGTGTTCATCCCCCTGATCGTCGTTAACTGTATGGTTCTGGGCCGCGCCGAAGGCTTCGCCTCCAAGAACGGCGTCCTGGCCTCCGCGGTTGACGGCCTGTGCCAGGGCATCGGCTACACCGTGGCTCTGGTCATCACCTGCGTCATCCGTGAACTGCTGGGCTCCGGCACCTTCGGCGGCGGTCTGCTGAACGGCGGCGAGGGCATCCGCATCATCCCTGCCCAGTTCCCTGCCATGCAGATGGTCATGCCCGTGGGCGGCTTCCTGGTGCTGGGCTTCGTCATCGCCGGCTCCCAGGCTCTGATGAAGTATCTGGACAAGAAGAAGAAGGAGGGCGTTAAGTAATGGGTGCTCAGATTTTAGGTATTCTCGTTGCCGCCCTGCTGAGCCAGAACTTCATTCTGGTTAAGTTCTACGGCATCTGCCCCTTCATGGGCGTTTCCAAGAAGATCGACACCGCTCTGGGTATGGGCGTTGCCGTTACCTTCGTTATGGCACTGGCCTCCGCTGCCTGCTGGCTGGTGTACAATCTGCTGCTGATTCCCCTGAACCTGGTTTACATGCAGACCGTCGCTTTCATCCTGGTCATCGCCTCCATCGTGCAGGTGGTTGAGATGTTCCTGAAGAAGGCTGTTCCTGCCCTGTACAAGGCTCTGGGTGTGTTCCTGCCCCTGATCACCACCAACTGCGCCGTTCTGGGCGTGGTTCTGGTTAACGTGTCCGAGGGCTACAACTTCCTGATCAGCGTGTTCAACGGCGTTGCCGGCGGTCTGGGCTTCACCCTGGCCATCGTGCTGTTCGCCTCCGTCCGCGAGCGCGTGGACAAGGCTGAGCCCCCCGAGTGCTTCAAGGGCTTCCCCATCGCCCTGATCACCGCAGGCCTGCTGGCTCTGGCCTTCATGGGCTTCTCCGGCCTGAGCATTTTCTAAGGAGGGCAACAAGATGTTTGAAATTTTCATTGCGGTCGCAATGCTGGGCGGTCTGGCGCTGGCCTTCGGCCTGGTGCTGGCTGCCGCTTCCAAGGTCTTCTACGTGGAAACCGATCCCCGTCTGGACGCTCTGAATGAGTGCCTGCCCGGCGCAAACTGCGGCGGCTGCGGCTACCCTGGCTGCGGCGCCTACGCTGA
This sequence comes from Oscillospiraceae bacterium, assembly GCA_017506735.1. Lineage (GTDB taxonomy): Bacteria > Bacillota > Clostridia > Oscillospirales > Oscillospiraceae > Faecousia. Next base: position 16,831 of record JAFVMW010000002.1, read on the forward strand.
GGCTGTTCTGAACGGCGAGGCCCCCATCGGCAAGTGTGCCTCCGGCGGCAACGAGTGCGCCCAGGCCATGTCCGCCATCATGGGCGTCAAGGCCGAGGCCGTTGCCCGTAAGGTGGCACTGGTCAAGTGCTCCGGCCAGAAGACCTACGACGAGACCGGTCTGCAGGTCGGCGGCGCAAAGGTCAAGGGCATTTACGAAGGCTTCAAGGACTGCCTGGCTGCTTCCCGCGTCGGCGGCAAGGGCCCCCTGTCCTGCCAGTACGGCTGCCTGGGCTACGGCTCCTGCACCAAGGTCTGTAAGTACGATGCCATCCACGTGGTGGACGGCGTTGCCAAGGTCGATGTGGAGAAGTGCGTGGGCTGCGGCGCCTGTGCAAGCGCCTGCCCCAGAAGCCTGATCACCTTCGTGGAGTACGGCACCGATGTGATCATTGCCTGCAACTCCAACGCCAAGGGTGCTGTCACTGCCCGTTCCTGCACCGTGGGCTGTATCGGCTGTGGTCTGTGTAAGAAGATCTGCCCCCAGGAAGCCATTACCGTGGAAAAGGGCCTGGCAAAGATCGACTACTCCAAGTGCGTTTCCTGCGGCCTGTGCGCAACTGTGTGCCCCAAGCACCTGATCGCCGACGCAAAGATCCGCAACGACAAGGACCCCGTTCCTGCTCCCAACAAGGTGTAATTCCTGTACATCCCTGCGCCCACCTCGAAAGAGGTGGGCGTTTTTTGATATCGATCGTAGGGGACGGGTTCCCCATCCCGGGCGGCAATCTCCGATTGCCGCCTCGTACCCACACCGCATTTCCCAAAATCCGCCCATCGAGGTCGGATTTTGGGTCGGGACGGGCCTCCGCCCTACAGAGGATTATTCAGCAGCCGCCAAGCTCCAAGTTTCCACAGAAACAACAAATACCGCCCTCCGGAATTTCCGGAGGGCGGTTGGTTCACGGAATATGCAGTGTTCGAGCGGTTTCAACGCGCATGGCGCTCACAAACGCACTCACGCACGAGGAGCCCGTGGGGGCATCCCCACTTAGAACTCACACTTCTTGGCGATGTAGTTCTTCAGCTCGGCAATGGGAATACGGACCTGCTCCATGGTGTCGCGGTCACGGACGGTGACGCAGTTGTCGGCCTCGGTCTCGGCATCGCCCACGGTCTGGAAGTCCACGGTGATGCACAGGGGGGTGCCGATCTCATCCTCACGGCGGTAGCGCTTGCCGATGGAACCGGTATCGTCGAAGTCCACCATGAAGTCCTTGCGCAGCTCGCGGTAGATCTCCTCAGCCTTGGGGGACAGCTTCTTGCTCAGGGGCAGAACGGCAGCCTTGAAGGGAGCCAGGGCAGGATGGAGCCGCAGCACGGTGCGCACATCGGGGTTGCCCTTCTTGTCGTAGCCCACGACCTCCTCGTCGTAAGCCTCGCACAGGAAGGCCAGAGCCACACGGTCGCAGCCCAGGGAGGGCTCGATGACGTAGGGAATGTAGTGCTCGCCCTTCTCCTGATCGAAGTAGGTCAGCTTCTTGCCGGAGGCCTCCTGATGGCGGCCCAGGTCGTAGTCAGTACGGTCAGCGATGCCCCACAGCTCGCCCCAGCCGGAGCCGAAGGGGAACTGGTACTCGATGTCGGTGGTGGCACGGGAATAGAAGGCCAGCTCAGCAGGATCGTGATCACGCAGCCGCAGGGAATCCTCCTTGATGCCCAGGCTCAGCAACCAGTTCTTGCAGAAATCCTTCCAGTAGGCGAACCACTCCAGGTCGGTGCCGGGCTGGCAGAAGAACTCGCACTCCATCTGCTCGAACTCACGGGTACGGAAGGTGAAGTTGCCGGGGGTGATCTCGTTACGGAAGGCCTTACCCACCTGGCACACGCCGAAGGGCAGCTTCCGACGGGTGGTGCGCTGGATGTTGTCGAAGTTGACAAAGATGCCCTGGGCGGTTTCGGGGCGCAGATAGGCGATGGAGGAGGAGTCCTCGGTGACGCCGATCTTGGTCTGGAACATCAGGTTGAAGTTCCGGATGGAGGTGAAGTGATGCTTGCCGCAGACGGGGCAGACCACATCCTCATGCTCTTCGATAAAGGCGTTCATCTCCTTGGTGTCCATGGCATCCACGTTCACCAGCTTGCCGGACTCGGAGGCGGAGATCAGCTGGTCAGCACGCTGACGGGAGCCGCAGCCCTTGCAGTCCACCAGAGGATCGGAGAAGGAACCAACGTGGCCGGTGGTGACCCAGGTGGTGGGGTTCATGATGATGGCGGCATCCAGGCCCACATTGTAGTCGGACTCCTGCACGAACTTCTTCAGCCAGGCCTTCTTGACGTTGTTCTTGAATTCCACACCCAGGGGGCCGTAGTCCCAGGAGTTGGCCAGACCGCCGTAGATCTCAGAACCGGCGTAGACGTAGCCGCGGTTCTTGCAGAGATTTACGATCATGTCCAGAGTTTTTTCGCTGTTTTTCATAAAAATTGGACCTCCAATTCGTATTTGTATACAAAGATAGGGCTATTATACAGAGGTTCCCATCATAAATCAAGGGGAAAAATTCAAAAACATTCGAAAAATACACGCCATTGCGGACTTGACGGCGCAATGGCGTGCTGGATATGGGGTTATTCGTTCCCGGGCAGGACGGATTCCGGGCCCAGATCATCGCTCATGATGCTCCAGACCAGATCGGAGATTTCGGTGGTTTTCATCCCCTCATATTCCTCCGGCCCGATGACCCGGAGCAGGTGCAGGTGTACATCGGTGGGCTTGAGCCGCAGACCGTTTTTCAGAATGTCCCGGGTACCCCGGAGGGTGCAGACCACAATGGGGACCTTGGTTTTCTGGGCGATCCTGAACACGCCGGGGCGGAAGGGGTGGAGATCATTGTCCGAGTTGGTGGCCCCCTCGGGGAACACGGCGATGGAGGCCTTGTCCTCCTTGATCAGACGGATGCACTCCAGAATGGTTTTCAGCGCCGCCCGGTCATTTTCCCGGTCGATGGTCTGACAGAGCATGGCGTGCATGATCCGGCCGACGATGAACAGATCCCGGTTTTCCTTCTTGGAGATGAAGGCAAGCTGGCAGTCCGGCAAAGCGTGGAGCAGGATTCCCGGGTCCGCGGCGAAATTGTGGTTGCACACCAGCAGGAACCGGCCCTCTCTGGGCAGTTTTTCGGTGCCTTTCATGTAAATGCGCACCTGCAAAAGCTGGATCAGAGCCTGGATGGAGACCATTGCCAGCTTCCGGTAGAAGGGGGAATCCTCCTGCCGGGGCGTATCCCGGTCGATGGGCAGGGTCAGGGCCCAGACCACTGCCGTGGCAAGCAGCGAAAGCCCGGCAAAAGAGAGAAAAAACACCACCGGAATCCAGATCAGTCCGGCGTACAGTCCTGCCCAGACCGCAAGACCGTTGGATAGAATGAGAATAAGAGGAACCAGCATGATCATGCCTCCCAATATGTGATGGTCAAATTGGAGTTTGTGGGGACGCCCCCACGGGCAATGCGTACGCAAGTGCGTCGATCATTGTAAGGCGAGTTGAATTTGTATCGGTATGATTGACACCGGCAATCACCAGGATTCTGATTCGCTGCGCGGAGCACCACCTCGACGTCCCGTCTCAAAATCCGACCCCGATGGGCGGATTTTGGGAAATACGGTGTGGTTACGAGGCGGCAATCGGAGATTGCCGAACGGGTCGTCGAGGACGCCGACCCCTACAATGGGTGATACCAAACTGCCCTACAAACTCCCTACAATGGGTGATACCAAACTGCCCTACAAACTCCAATTTCTCATTTTTGTATCATACCGGAAAAAACTGCCCGAGGTGTGAATTTTTTATAAATCCTGTAGCAATTGCCACCCGGATGGAGTATAATATTCTTCCAAGTCATCTCTTCGGGAGGCAGTATGGACAAGACGCTGACAAAAGACCGGATCTGGGAGATCGATGCCCTCCGGGGTCTTCTGATTCCCGGCATGATCCTGATTCATGTGATTTACGATGTGGTGAACCTGTACGGCTTCATCCACTGGCCATATCCGCAGTGGTATTCCCTGTTCAAGAACAATTACGGCGGACTGTTTGTTCTGCTGTCCGGTGTCAGCGTGACCCTGGGCAGCCGCAGCGTCCGACGGGGCTTCCAGGTGCTGGCAGGGGGTATGTGCTGCACCATCGTCACGGTGGGAATGTACCTGATGAACATGGCAGGGAAGGGGATCATCATTTATTTCGGCGTGCTTCACTGTCTGGGCGTGTGCATGATGCTCTGGCCCCTGGTGAAGCGGTGGCCCGGCTGGGCCCTGGCGCTGCTGGGCGCGGCGCTTACCGCCGCCGGATGGGTACTTCGTACCCATGTCTACGTAGACATGCCCTGGCTTCTGCCTCTGGGCTTTACCTACTACGGCTTCGCCTCCTCGGACTATTTTCCTCTGATGCCCAACTTCGGGTATTTTCTCCTGGGTGCCGCCCTGGGCAAAACGCTCTATCGGGAGAAGCGTTCCCTGTTCCCCGGGTTTCCTGCGGACCGGTTCCCGGTGGGGATGCTCAGATGCTGGGGCAGGCATTCTCTGACCATTTATCTGCTTCACCAGCCGGTTCTGGCGGCTTTGTGTGAAATTTACGCGTTTTTCGCGGGAAAGCTGTGACAATATGAATTCCAAACTGACGAAAATCCTGTTTTATCTGCCCACCGCGGTTCTGGGCCTGGTGGGAATGTTTCTCCAGAGCCGTCTGCTGGAGTATGGCTACGACCAAAAGGGCCTGCTGATGAACGCCCGGCTGGAGCAGGTGCTTCTGTGGGGCCTGGCGGCGGTATTCGCGGCGCTGGTGCTGTTCTTCCTGCCCAGGCTGGGTGCCAGGGGAACCTATGAGATGAATTTTCCCCGGTGCATGGCAAGCGGTCTGGCGATCATGGCCGCCGGTGTGCTGACGGGCTTTTCCGCCCTTAACGCCATGGTGCCCGGGGGCGGTCTGCTGCTGCCTGCCGGCTGCGCCGCCGGAGCGGTGCTGCTGATCCTGGTGGGTATGTGCCGGATGCAGGGGAGAAAGCCTGCCTTCTGGCTGGAACTGGCGGTCTGCCTGCTCTGCTGCGCCAATCTGCTGCACTCCTACCGGGGCTGGAACGCAAGACCCAATGTCCAGCTCTATGCCTTCCAGCTTCTGGCCCAGATCTGTGTGATGCTTTTCGCCACCCACCGGGCCCGGTGCGCCGGAGGTCTGATGGACCGCCGGAGACTGGTGGCCACCGGCTTTCTGGGGATGTTCTTCAGCTTCATCGCCCTGGCAGGGGCCGGGAATCCGGCGCTTTACCTGGCCGGCGGCCTGTACTGCGCCGGTGGAATGTGTGAGCTGAAGCATTTCTCTCGTCGCCGGAAGCGTCCCGTATTCCCCCGGGAAGAGGGGGAGGAAGGACTGTCCGAGTCCCAGCCGGAGGAGGGGGCTGACGCATGAAAATCCCTGCCTATGTACAAACGCTGATGGACCGGCTGGAAAACGCCGGCTATCAGGCCTGGGCCGTGGGCGGCTGCGTCCGGGATGATGCCCTGGGCATCGAGCCTCACGACTATGACCTTTGCAGCTCTGCCCTGCCGGACCGGCTGGCGGAGCTGTTTTCCGACCACGACCTGGTGCGCTCCGGCATGAAGCACGGCACCGTGGGCGTGATTACCCCCCAGGGCGTGGTGGAAATCACCACCTTCCGCACCGAGGGGGACTATTCCGACAACCGGCATCCGGGCTGGGTTCGGTTTGAAACGGAGGTGGAGGCGGATCTGTCCCGTCGGGATTTCACCGTCAACGCCATGGCCTACTCCCCCATCCGGGGATATGCCGACCCCTTCGGGGGCCGCCGGGATCTGGCAAGCCGCCGCCTCCGGGCAGTGGGGGACCCGGTGCGCCGGTTTCAGGAGGATGCCCTGCGGATTCTCCGGGGGGCAAGGTTTGCGGCCCGTTTTGGGATGACCATCGAGCCGGAAACCCTGGAGGCCATGGTGTCCCAGCGGCAGCTGATGGATTCCCTGGCCCGGGAGCGGGTGTTTTCGGAGCTGACCCAGTTTTTCGCCCTGACAGACCGGGAACTGCTGGTGAAGCTGGCCCCGGTGCTCTGCCAGGTGATCCCGGAGCTGGGGGACTGCCGGGGCTTCGACCAGAAAAATCCCAACCACCTTTATGATGTGTACACCCACATCGCCGATGTCACCGCCCGGCTGCCCAGGGACCCGGTGATCCGGTTCGCCGGTATCCTCCATGACATCGGCAAGCCCCGGTGTATGAGCCTGGACAGTCAGGGAAAGGGCCATTTCTACGGTCACGCCAAGGTCAGCGCTGCCATGGCGGAGGACATCCTCCGGCGGCTGAAGGCCCCCAACGCCTTCCGGGAGGACGTGGTGTGGCTGGTGGAGCATCACATGGATCTGTACGACCCGGAGCCGAAGCTGGTGCGCCGGGTGCTGAGCCGCCATGGTATAGAGCGGGTTCGGATGCTCTGCGCCCTCCAGAAAGCAGATTTGGGCGGCAAGGGAACGGGCAAAAAGGCAGACCGGGCAGACACCATCGGGGAATTTCTCCGGCTGGCCGAAGGGCTGAACGCCCGGGAGGGGACCATGACCCTGAAACGGCTTGCCGTGAAGGGCAATGATCTGATGGCCCTGGGCTATCCCCAGACCCCGGCTTTGGGCAAAACCCTGAACGCCCTGCTGGAAAAGGTGTTGGCCGGGGAGCTGCCCAACGAAAAACAGCCGCTGCTGGAACAGGCCAGACAGTGGCTGGAGGAATAACGAAATAGAAATGCTGAATTCAGAATGCATAATGCTGAAGAAATGTGTCGCTTTGCGACGATTCTGAATTCATTTGTGAAGCAAATACCTTGGAATGTGATACACAACGGGTGCGCCGCGAACCGCGGCGCACCCGTTTACAATGCTTCAAGACGTGACTGTCAGCACTCTCATGACGCTGGCGATGTCGTATCGGGTATCGAAGGTTTCCGTCAGGAACACCAGCTGGGCGTCCTTGGCAGGAATCTGGGAGGCATCCAGCACGGACTGGGCCTTCATGGCGGATACGCCGGTGAGGTACAGCCGGGTCCGGCCCTCGGGCAGGGGGAAATTCTGGTCGTCGGACTGGAAGCTGACGGCGAAGCCATCGATGGCGCAGCTTTCCACCAGGGCGGCGGCAGCCTGGGCGATGGCCTCGTCCCGGGTCAGCCGGGAATTAAATACGATCCGGTCCTTGTCCGGGAACCGGAATTCGGTGAACACCACCTCGTCAAAGCCCAGCTCCTTCAGCTCTCCGGCGATGCGGATCAGATAGTTCAGCGCGCCGGTGCTGGTGGGGTCCATCCAGTAGCAGCTCTCGTCGTCGTCCCACAGGTAGCCGCCGGAGGTGGGCAGGCCGTAATTGGGATTGGCAAGACCGTAGGCCCGATCCCGGAAGGCAGGAATCCGGGCGATGAGATAGTAGTCCGAAGCCACCAGGTTCCGGATCAGCCGGTCAATGGCGGCAGAGTCGATCTGATCTGCCACAGGAGCCCCGGAGATGCCGGTGGAATAGTAGAAATTGCCGTAGATGCTCTTCAGATCCAGCATGACAGCGGCACCGGCCGGCAGCTTCTGGATGGCGTTGTCCACAGCCTCCACACTGTCGAGCAGCATGGATGTGGTGGCGTAGTAGCCGGAGATCTGCTTCAGCTCCGAGGTGGTTTCCAGCCGTCCGGAGCCTTCATTATAATGAATGGCCACGGTTTCCCGTTCCGGGGGGACGGCGACCTCGCCGCCCTCAAAGGTATAGGGCTGGTCAAACCGGAGCTGAGCGCCGTCGGATGTGTAGACCACGAACCGGGACAGCCAGGTAAACCAGAAGCCCCACACCACTGCAAAGACAAGGACACTGATGAGCAGGATTCTGCCCAGCTTTCCCAGACGGCGCCGGGTGCGGTAGGTCATATTCATGCAGGGTTCCTCCTTCTGGCGCAGAGGCTCCGCCAATCCTCGTCGGCCTTCCGCTCCACGATCTCCAGGCCTGCGGCGGTGAGGGCGGAAACCACATCCTGCTCCCGGACATCCAGAATGCCGGACAGCAGCACAAGGCCGTCAGGCTTGACGAACCGGGGCAGCACCGGGGCCAGGCCGATGATCACGTCCGCCACGATGTTGACAAGAACAATATCGTAGGGCTCCGCGGAGAGCTGGGCCATCAGCTCCTCGTCCTCGGTGACGTTGCCTGTGAGGGCGGTGAATACCTGGGGGCCGAAGCCGTTGTAGGCGGCGTTCTCCCGGGCGATGGACTCTGCCTTGGGGTCGATGTCCACGCCCACGGCGCTGTCTGCTCCCAGCCGCAGGGCGGCGATGGACAGAATGCCGCTGCCGCTGCCCAGGTCGATGACCCGGGCTCCGGATTTCAGACGCTCCTCCAGGAACGCCATCACCATCCGGGTGGAGGGATGGGCGCCGGTGCCGAAGGTCAGGCCCGGGTCCAGAATGATGGGAATCCGGCCCTCGGTGGCCTGGGCGTTCCAGTAGGGCAGGACGATGAGATGCTCGCCCACATACTGGGGAGGGTAGTTGTCCTTCCAGCTTTCCTCCCAGTTGGTTTCGGGGAGGAGCTTCTGTTCAAGCTCCAGGGAACCCAGATTCCGGTCCGGGAACCGCTTTTTCAGGTAGGCGATGACCTTTTCCAGCTTCTTCAGCTGGGCCTGCTCGGTGCCGTCCACCTCCAGGTACAGCTTGATCCGGGACAGGCCCTGGAGCTGGGCCTGGAAGTCCTCGTCAATGTAATCCCAGTAGGCCCGGTTGTCCTCCAGGAAATTTTCATATTCCGCCTGGTCCTCCACCACCAGGGAATCAAAACCGCCGGAGGTCAGCGCATTGGCCACCAGGTCAATGCCGTCAGAGGCGGTCTGAAGGGTAATTTCCAAATAATCCATAGTGCATACGACTCCATCTTATATAATGTAATCCTATTCTACCGCAAAAGTCCGCCCTGCGCAACTGCCCCAAACCGGGAAACTCTGAATTTTTTCTGAACACACTATCTATTTCCGAAAAGCTGCGGTATAATAACCCATAATGACAGAGATTGGGAAATTGTAACTTTCCCCAAAAGGAGAACCCTATGATCACGACCACACAACTGGCCCCCGGGGTGGTATTGACCCACTGTCCGGACCGGCGGTTCAAAAAATGCGCCCTGAGCATTCAGCTTCTGCGGCCCATGTGCTATGAGGAAGCGGCGCTGAACGCCCTTCTGCCGTCTGTGCTGCTCCGGGGAAGCCGTCTGCATCCCGACCTGCGGACCATTACCTGGCGGCTGGATGAGCTGTATGGCGCGTCCGTCCACACCATGGTTCGCCGGGTGGGCAATGTGCAGACCGTGGGTCTGTATCTGAGTCTGATGGAGGACCGGTTTGCCCTGGAACCGGAAGGGGTTCTGGCCCCCGCGGTGGAATTTCTGGGGGAGCTGCTCTTCGATCCCCTGACGGAAAACGGCGTCTTTGACGGGGCCGTGGTGGACAGCGAGAAGAAAAATCTGATCAGCGCCATCGAATCGGAGCTGAATGACAAGCGTGCCTACACCGCCGCCCGGATGATCCGACAGATGTGCCAGGGCGATCCCTACGCCGTGCCCAGACTGGGCCGGGTGGAGGATGTGGCGGCCATTACCCCGGAGGCGCTCTACGCCCACTACCGCCGGATTCTCCGGGAAAGCAGGGCCGAGATCACCTATGTGGGCGCAGGGTCCCCGGAACGGGTAGCGGAGCTGCTCCTGCCCTTCGCCGGGGCGCTGGGGGGAGGAGAGCTGTATGCGCCTGACCAGTATCCTCTGAAGCCCGTGGCCCAGCCGGGAGAATTTTCCGAGACCATGGACGTGAACCAGGCCAAGCTGACCATGGGCTTTACCACCGAGGTGGATCAGCGTCACCCGGATTACGCCGCCATGCAGGTGTTCAACGACCTGTTCGGCGCCGGCATGACCAGCAAGCTCTTCGTCAACGTCCGGGAAAAGCTGGGGCTTTGCTACTACGCCGGCTCTGCCTACTACGGCTCCAAGGGAATGCTCACCGTATCCTCGGGCATCGACGAGTGCAATTACGAAAAGACCCGGGACGAGATTCTGCGCCAGCTCCGGCTCTGCGCCGAGGGGCAGATCACCGAAGGGGAGCTGTCCGCTTCCAAACAGTCCATCGTATCCGCCCTGCGCTCCATCCCCGATTCCCCCGGCTCCGTGGAGGGCTACTACGCCGCGGACCGGATTCTGGGGGTCAGCCTGATGCTGGAGGATTATATCTCCGCAGTGGAGACCGTCACCGCCGAAGCCGTGGCCCGGTGCGCCGGGACGCTGAAGCTGCACACGGTGTATTTTCTGAAGGGAGAGGGCAAATGAAACACACATTCTATCCCCGGCTGGACGAGCAGGTGCGGCGGCACCGTCTGAGCAACGGCCTTGAGGTCTGCGTGGTCAAAAAGCCGGGCTTTGCCAGAAAGTGCGCCTATTTCGTGACGGATTTCGGCTCCGTCCACACCAGCTTCACCCTGGACGGAAAAACCGTCACAACCCCTGCCGGTGTTGCCCACTATCTGGAGCACAAGATGTTCGATATGCCCGACGGCAGGGACATCACAGAGGAATTCGCCGCCCTGGGGGCCAATGTGAACGCCTTTACCACCTACGATATGACCGCCTATTACTTCTCCTGCACCGAGCGTTTCCAGGAGAGCCTGGAGCTGCTGCTGGAATTTGTGTCCACCCCTTATTTTACAGAGGAAAGCGTGGACAAGGAGCGGCCCATCATTGCCCAGGAGATCCTGATGTATGATGACAGCCCGGAATCCCGGCTGTTTGAAGAAATGAACCGGATGCTCTACCGCCATCATCCCCTCCGGGAGCCCATTTCCGGCACCGTGGAGTCCATTGAAGAGATCACTCCGGAGCTTCTCTATGAATGCTACCGTGCCTTCTACCGGCCGGGTAATATGATGCTGTGCGTGGCAGGCGACGTGGACGAGAACGAGGTTCTGGCAGTGGCGGAGCGGATGCTCCCCCGGGAATCCGGCGCTCCGGTACAGGTCCATCTGGGGCCTGAGGAGGAGATGGCTCCTGTGGAAAATCTCCGGCGGTTTTTCATGGATGTGGCCATGCCCGGCTTCCAGCTTGGCATCAAATGCCCGGCAGGAAGAACCGGCGAGGACTTCGCTCACTGGGAGCTGGTGGCGGAGCTGGCCTGCGAGGCCCTGATGGGCGAAAGCTCCGGGCTGTACCTCCGGCTTTATGAGGAGGGCCTGATTGACTCCGCCTTCGGCTGGGGCGTGGAGACCATCACCGGCAGTGCCATGGTGGTGGTTGGCGGCGATTCCTACCAGGCTGAGCAGGTTCGGGACGCCATCCTGGAGGAAGCGGCCCGTCTGGCCCGGACCGGCATTTCCCGGGAGGAATTCACCCGGATGAAGCGGAGCTTCCTGGGCCGCCGGGTGAAGGATCTGGACAGCTTCGAGTCCACCTGCTACCGGCTGTGTGCCTATCATTTTGAGGGCTTTGACTACCTCCGGTTCCCGGAGCAGTTCGATTCTGTCCGGGTGGAGGAATTACAGGAATTCCTCCGGGATTACATTCTGGCTGACCGCTGTGCCATGGCAATCGTGGAACCGCGGCAGGGAAAGGAAGAAGAATAATATGTACCGATTTACAACCATCAGCTTCCCGGGCCTGGGCCTGGAGCTGGACCCCATCCGGGAATTCAGCCTTGGGCCGCTGACCGTCCACCTCTACGGCGCAATCATCGCCTTCGGCATGATCCTGGCGGTGATCTACGGCATGAAGCGGTCGGAGCAGTTCGGTCTGAATGAGGATCTGGTGCTGGACGGCGTGCTGTGGATCGCCCCCTTCGCCATCCTCTGCGCCCGGATCTACTATGTGGCCTTCTCCTGGGAGATGTACGCGGACAACCCCATCTCGGCCCTGTATATCTGGGAGGGCGGCATTGCCATCTACGGCGCGGTGCTGGGCGCGGCCCTGGGCGTGGCGGTGTTCTGCAGGCTGAAGAAAATCAGCATCCTGGCAACCCTGGATATGGTATCCATCTGCTTCCTGATCGGCCAGGCCATCGGCCGGTGGGGCAATTTCTTCAACCGGGAGGCCTTCGGCGCGGAAACCGAATCCTTCTTCCGGATGGGTCTGTACAATACCTATACCCAGACCACCACCTACCACCATCCCACCTTCCTGTATGAGTCGGTGTGGAACGCCCTGGGCTTTGTACTCCTCCACTTCCTGTCGAAAAAGCGCCGCTATGACGGCCAGGTTGCCCTGGGCTACGCCGCCTGGTACGGCCTGGGCCGGGCCATGATCGAGGGCCTGCGCACCGACAGCCTCTATATCCCCGGCACCGGCATTCGGGTCAGCCAGCTCCTGGCAGCGGCAAGCTGTGCCGCGGCGGTGATTGCCCTGGTGTATCTGTCCATGAAGCCCCACGGTGACGATGCCCTCTTCGTCAACCGGGTGAAAAATAAGGAAACCACGGAAGGAGAAGATCATCATGAATGAACTGTTTGACAAGCTGGGGGCCGCCGCGAAGCGTGCCGCCAACGCCGTTTCCACCGAGGTCAGCGTGGCCGCGGAGGAACAGAAGATCCGGGAGGCCTTCCAGGCCCTGGGTAAGCTCTACTACAAGGCAAAGCGCTCCGGCACCGAGCCTGCCGGCTTCGAGTTCGACGAGCAGTGCCGAAAGGTGGAGGCGTCTATTAAGCGGATCAACGAGCTGAAGAACGCCAGAAACGTCACCTCCGTCTATGCCGACGAGGAAGATTTCGAAATCGTGGAATAACCAGCAGGGCGCACCGAAGGGTGCGCCCTGTTTCGAGCTCCAATTCATCTTCCTGCCAACCAGCCTTCTGCCGCCTCATAGATGCAGCCAGCAGCAAGGCTCAGGGGCATCCATAATAAAGTAAAGGGCAGACAGATCTGTCCCCGGAAGTTCAGAGGAACACCGGTGTAGTCCCAGATCCGGTAATCCCGGTTCAGCAGAAGGCCTGTAACCAGTTCTCCTGCGGTGCAGATCAGACTGCCTGTGACCATTTTCCCGGGGACGGAAAGCCGGAATCGCCGGTTCAGCTTCCCGATGGCAAGAAAGCATCCGCCGCCCAGAACAAACATACTCCAGTGACTCCGGCCACGCCAGAGAAACTCCAACCCGGCGTAACAGCCGCCTCCAATGGCAAAAAGCAGGGCATTTTTGGGGAAAGTCATAAGAAAAACTCCTTTGAAGTGGATAGAAAAATTATGCCCAAAAAATTTGAAAAAACCGCTTGACAAAAAGACCATTCTGGGTTATACTGATGAAGCTGATTTCGGCGGTGCCCGAAATCCCCTTGACCACCTATGGCGGCGTAACTCAGTTGGTAGAGTACCCGGTTCATACCCGGCCTGTCACCTGTTCGAGTCAGGTCGCCGCTACCAGGCCCGTTGGTCAAGCGGTTAAGACACCGCCCTTTCACGGCGGTAACATGGGTTCGATTCCC
>JAFVMW010000097.1 GCA_017506735.1 Oscillospiraceae bacterium
CCGCTATTCGAGGCCAGATCCGGGCTGTGCTGCAAGGTGCCCGTCCAGCCGGAGGTGTCGCCGGTAAAGATGAGTGTTTGGTTTGTTCCCTTGTAGGATGAGCGCTGCAGTGTACCCGTGCCGGAAATATCCCCGCTGAAGATGCGTACATCGCCATTGTAGCCATTGTTCAGATTCCACGCAGCGGAGCTGCCGTTATTCGTCAGCTTCAGGTTGGCGGCATAGGTTTGCGCACCTGTCTCGCTGTCGGCGCGGCTCAGGTAGCCTCTCACGCCGCAGAGTTCCACGGTGGATTGCTCCGTACTCAGCCCTGCCAGTGTGTCTCCTGCCAGTGTGGCACCGGTGAGGCGCACGGAACCCGTCCAATCAATACCCAGCGACACGCCGGAAGCAAGTATCTTGGTACTGCCCAAATCGTAAGTACCGCTACCCTTCAGCACCAAATGTCCATTCGATACATTCGATACCCGGGATGCCGCCAGCACATCGGAAGCACCCAAATTCAGCGAGAGCGTGCTGGTGCTTCCGTTCACAGCAAAGGAACCACTGTAATTGCTGATATCCTGAATGTTCACCGTGTGCTGTTCTCTGCTGCTGCCCACCGAGAGGCTGCCACCTCCCGTAAGCACGTTGATATCCAGCGCACTCTTCCAAGTGGTGGCCAGATTCAGCGCAGCATTCGCATTCAGCGTTCCAATGGTGGAGGCGGTGGAGGCTACTCCGCCGGTACCCACTTGGTCCCAGAGTTGCAGCGTACTATCCGCCGTCACATCCACCGTACCCAGCGTCACATGGGAACCACGGAAAGAAAGCAAGCCGCCTGCCAACTCCAGAGAGGAGAGCCCGCTCAAATCCAGTGCCTGAGCGTCCGTGATGTTATCCCCGCCCTGTGAGGAGGGCATCTCCAGCAGATACACAGAACCGCCGTTCACCTTCAGCTTGCCCGCATAACTGCCGGTGCCTTCGGAAATCCACAGCGTGCCGCCGTTATTCACCGTCAGGCAGGTATCGTCCGCAGTGGATGTGCGGTTCATCATGCGCACCACACCTTCATTCACCGCCAGCGTACCGCCACCCACGCTCGTGTTACGCAATTCGAAATTACTTGCACCGCTCTTGGTGAGAGTATGGCCATTCAAATTCAGAGAAGTGGCAGCCAATCTGTTACCCACCATGGAAATCTGCGCGGCGGCATGCACCTCTGCATCCCCCGACAAATCCACCACAGGAAGAGAACGCCAGGAATTGGGTATATTCCCGCCATTGTTGCTTAAGCAAGCACCCTCCTCCAGAGCTACGTGATAGTACGTCTCTCGGCCATTCAACTCCAGCACAGCCCCGCCCTGCACATTGATTTGCCGCGCCGGTGCCACATCATACGTATCGCCAAAGGCCGTATTGTATCCCTCCTCCGCCACGGCATTCACCAGCGTCGTGCCGGAAAGCACGGTAATGTTCCCTGTAAAGCCCGCGCTGTCCGTGGCATTCACCGTCTTGCCGTCCTCTCCCACGGTCAGATTCAACCCGGCGGAACCCA
>JAFVMW010000098.1 GCA_017506735.1 Oscillospiraceae bacterium
ATTACGGCCTTCCTGCTCTCTGTCCTACGCTTAAACACCATCGTTAGCCTTTGGCGCTCCAAGGACTCGATACCGGCGGCTTGCTAGGCCTTACCGGGTCGGATTCCCACCGACTATATATTCCGCACCGAACCGGCGCACCCTCCTGATATTATTGTAACTGGATGTCAGGCAAAAAGCAACACCCACCAATCGGTGGGTGAAACAATTATCGATTCTCCGCATCCTCGGCGGCCATTTCGGCCAGGAGCTTTTTGTCCTGCTTGCTGGACAGATCCAGCTTTTCGTACATATCGGGGCGGCGTTCCCGGGTGCGGCGGAGGGACTGCTTTCTTCTCCACAGGGCCACTTTGCCATGGTTGCCGGAGGTCAGAATGGCAGGAATCTCCCGGCCGTGCCAGACTGCGGGGCGGGTGTACTGGGGATACTCCAGAAGGCCGTTGTAATGGCTCTCGTCCTCGAAGCATTCCGGGTCAGCCAGAACGCCGGGCACCATGCGGCAGACGGCGTCAGTGACCGCCATGGCGGCGATCTCACCGCCGGTAAGGACGAAATCGCCAAGGCTGATCTCCTCGTCCACGCACTCGTCGATGAACCGCTGGTCAATTCCCTCGTAATGGCCGCAGACGATGACGATGTTTTCCATTTTGCTCAGCCGGATGGCATCCGCCTGCTTGAAGGTATGGCCGCAGGGGGACATATAGATGGTATGGACAGGGCCGCCGGCTTCATCGCAGATGGCTTCCCAGCAGCGATAGAGAGGGTCGGCGGTCATCACCGCGCCCCGGCCGCCGCCGTAGGGGTAGTCATCCACCTGGTTCTGCTTGTTGGCGGTATAATCCCGGATTTGATGGGATTCGATTTTGATAAATCCCCGTTCCTGGGCACGGCCCAGGATGCTCTCACTGAGCACGTCCCCCAGGGTTTCGGGGAACAGGGTCATAATGTCAATCCGCATCGGTCTCCATGCCCTCCAGCAGTGTCACATCCATCCGGTTGCCCTCCATGTCGGTGTTGAGGATGAAGGCCTTCACCGCAGGGATCATATAGCTTTTCTCGCCCTTGACCACATAGACGGAGTTGCCGGGGTAATCCAGCACCTCGGTAATGATGCCGATCTTTTCATCGTTGCAGAACACATCCATGTTGATCAGCTCGGCGGCGAAGATCACCTCGTCGTCGATGTCCTCCCGGAACAGCAGGACGGTCTTGCCCCGGAGCTTCTGGG
This sequence comes from Oscillospiraceae bacterium, assembly GCA_017506735.1. GTDB lineage: Bacteria > Bacillota > Clostridia > Oscillospirales > Oscillospiraceae > Faecousia. The sequence continues at coordinate 1,229 of JAFVMW010000098.1, forward strand.
CATCCTCCACGGTGTCAATGCCCTTGAGCTTCATCAGCGCGCAGGTCTTCTGGACACGGCACAGCTCGATCTCATAGTCCTTCCGGGCGATGCGGCAGCGCTCAAAGTCCACCAGATCCTCGGGGCTGTCCACCCAGGGCAGCACCTTGATCTCACCCTTGAGGCCATGGACGTTGACGATCTCACCGGCTTCCACAAACTGGAGTCTCATAATTCATTCTCCTTTATATCCACAAAGCATACGGCAAATGCTTTTTCACCGCTGCTGATTTCTTCCAATGCTGCATAGCAGGCGTATTCCGTGCCTGCACTTTGTCTGTCGATGGTAATCTGATCCATACCGCTGATCCGACGGCACAGATCGAGGATTTCCGGTTCCGTCCGTTCCTCCAGGCAGGAACAAATCAGTTCCACACACTCCGGTGCCTTCCAGTAAGGCTTGGACGCCGGTGCGTGCGGAAGGATTTTGCCAATCCGGGGAACGGCGGTCTTGCGGCAAATGATGTGCCAGTGAAGTTCCATAAGGTCTCCTCAAAAATGGGAAAATGCGTGACGTCACCGTCACGCATACCCGTTAATCGACAATTTCGACCGTGACCTTCACGCCGTCACGCTGGGCGACGGTCTTGATGATGGTACGGATCTCCTTGGCAATGCGGCCCTGACGGCCAATAACCTTGCCCATATCCTCAGGGGCAACCCGGAGCTCCAGCACCAGGCCGTCCTCCTCGGAAATTTCTGTGACAGAAACCGCGTCGGGATGATCAACCAGATTCTTTGCCATATACAGCAAAAGTTCTTTCATTGCGCTAACTCCTTTGCGGGTTTCCTTACAGCACGCCAGCCTTCTTCAGCAGGCCGCGAACGGTGTCGGTGGGCTGTGCGCCGTTCTTGATCCAGTTCTGAGCCTTCTCCACGTCAACATTGATGACAGCGGGCTCGGTCAGGGGGTTGTAAACACCGATCTCCTCGATGCAGCGGCCATCGCGGGGGGAACGGGAATCAGCAACAACGATACGGTAGAAAGGAGCCTTCTTGGCGCCCATTCTTCTCAGTCTGATCTTAACCATGATTGATTTCACCTCCATACTCAATCTTCTATCTATCGCAAAGCAATTTGCTCTTAGCGAACCATTTCAACTGTCATTGCGAGGAGCAAAGCGACGTGGCAATCTCCTGCGACACCGGAGATCGCCACACCAGTCCACGGACTGGTTCGCGATGACATTGTGTTTGCGGCTTACTTAGAAACCGCCGAAGCCTCCGAAGCCGCCAAAGCCCTTCATCCGCTTCATTTTCTTAGCCATACCCGGGCCGGAGAACTGACGGATCAGCTTTCGCATCTGCTCAAAGGATTTCAGAAGCTTGTTGACCTCCTCGACCTTCACGCCTGCGCCGGCGGCAATGCGCTTTTTCCGGCTGGCACCGATGATCTCGGGGTTCTCACGCTCCTTGGGAGTCATGGACAGGATGATGGCCTCAGTATGGGCCATGGCCTTCTCGTCCATCTTCACGCCCTTCAGGTTTGCACCGCCGGGCATCTGGGCCAGGATATCCTCCATGGAACCCATGGACTTCATCTGAACCATCTGCTCGTAGAAGTCCTGCAGGGTGAACCTGTTGGTCTTGAGCTTTTCCTCCATCTCGGCGGCCTTCTTGGCATCGAATGCCTTTTCCGCCTTTTCGATGAGGGAGAGCACATCGCCCATGCCCAGGATTCGGGAAGCCATCCGCTCGGGATGGAACTGCTCAATATCCTCCAGCTTTTCGCCGTTGCCGGCAAACTTGATGGGCTTTCCGGTGATGGCCCGGACAGACAGGGCCGCGCCGCCTCTGGCGTCGCCGTCCAGCTTGGAAAGCATCACGGAATCGATGTCCAGCCACTCGTTGAAGCTCTGGGCCGCATTCACGGCATCCTGACCGGTCATGGCATCCACCACCAGCATGATCTCATTGGGCTTGACGGATTCCTTGATGTTCTTCAGCTCATCCATCAGCTCCTGGTCAATGTGGAGCCGACCTGCGGTATCCAGGAACACCATATCGTGTCCACGCTGACGGGCGTACTGGACTGCCTCTTTGGCAGTTTCCACAGGGTTCTGGGTGCCCCGGTCAAAGACGGGAATGCCCAGCTTCTCGCCGCAGACCTTCAGCTGCTGAATGGCGGCGGGACGGTAAATATCGCAGGCAACCAGCAGGGGGTTTCTGCCCTGGCGCTTCATCAGACCGGCAAGCTTTGAGCCATTGGTGGTCTTACCTGCGCCCTGCAGGCCTACGAGCATCACAACGGTGGGGCCGTTGGAGTTGTTGTTGATGTGTTTCGCGTCGGAGCCCATCAGTTTGGTGAGCTCCTCGTTGACGATCTTGACGATCATCTGGGCAGGAGTCAGAGACTCCAGCACGTCGGTGCCAACGCACCGGGCGGTAACGGACTTGGTGAAGTCCTTTACGACCTTATAGCTGACATCAGCTTCCAGCAGGGCCATGCGAATCTCACGCATAGCCTCCTTAACGTCGGATTCTTTCAGACGGCCTTTGCCACGCAGCTTTTTGAAGGTCGCTCCAAGTTTTTCAGTTAAGCCTTCAAATGCCATAGTTTACTCCTCAATGGATTTTACTGCCGCTTCAATCTTCGCTGCCAGCGCCCGGACCTGGGGGTCGGGATGGGCATTCAGCGCATCGGTGAGTCCAAGAACCGTTTCCACGGCTCTGCGGCTCTGGATCATGCGGCGGACACAGCCGGTCTTTTCTTCCATGTTCATCAGGTGGGCCTCTGCCCGGGTGATGTTGTCATATACACCCTGGCGGCTGACGCCAAGCTCCTGGGCAATCTCTGCCAGGGACAGGTCCTGATTGTATTTCAGGTCAAAGCACATTCTCTGTCGCTCGGTCAGAAGCTCGCCATAGTAGTCAAACAGCAGCAAGTTCTGTACGCTCTCCATGAATGTACCTCCTGTCAATCGCTTTTCCTTGACACCTGGGTTATCATACACGAAAGACCGGATGTTGTCAAGTATTTTTTCTTGTCAGTGGAAAAATATTTTCTTACTTTTGTGAAAATTGATTACATCAGACGGTAGCTTTGGTTCTTCACACCCATGGTGAGAAAGCCCAGCCGTTCATACAGGCGGATGGCCCTTTCATTGGAGGCGGCCACCTCCAGCTCCACCGAATCGGAATCCGCAACCGTAAGCATACTGCGAAGCACCAGCTCTCCCATGCCGGGAACACAGGAGGCAACCGCCAGAAGCTCACTGCCCTCCATCCAGCCGATGCCCAGGAGTGTTCCCTCCCTGTGGATAAAATAGGCTCCCCCGGATTCCAGAATCTTCTTTTCGTCCTGGAAGGTCATAGTGGCGGCGAAATCCACCGGGCCCATTTTCTCATTATAAATGCTGCGCCAACGGGTCACGGTCTGCTCCGTCACCGGGAACATGCTGGCCTCCGTCAGCTCCTGAGAAAAGCCGGACAGGCGCATGGACAGAACCTGGCCGTATTCGGGGTACCGGTTCAGATCCGGATGACCGGACACCACCACAATATCCGCTCCGGCGGCCCGGCAGAACTGGCGGCATTCCTCGCACAGCTGGCTGATTTGTCCAGGCTGGACATCCTGGATTTTAATGTAGGCGATCTGTTTATAGGGAATCTCCCGAAGGATCAGACTGGCAACGCCGTAGTCTGTGGTAAAGATCGGAATGTCTCGCATACTGTCACCCCCTAATTTAATAGTATAACATGGTTTCTTTTCTTCCGCAACCGTAATTGTCCCGTTGCATCGGAGAGAAAATTGTGTTATGATATCAAAAATCAGCATAACCAAAGAGGTGATCCCCATTGAACTGTAACATCTGCGGCGCTGCTCTGACAGAGGATATGGAGCGCTGTCCCCTTTGCGCATCGCCTGTTGAGAAAGAAATCCCCCTGTCCCCAGAGCCGATGGAAGAACCGCCCACCCTCCCGGTTGAAGAAACGCCTGTAAATGATTGGGAGTATGACGCTGACGGCAATCCGGCGGATTTTATCAATACCTATCCCGATCCGGGTTACGGCGTGAAGAAGCTGCTCCCCGTACTGATCCCCGTAGCGGTGATGGCTGTGCTTCTGATTGTGGGAACCTGTCTGTTTTTCCTGCGTCCCAGGGATACCCTTCAGAATCCCCAGCAGACCGCGCCCACTGCTCCTGCGCAAACCAAGCCGCCTGCCCCTCCTGCCTCCGGCAAAAATCCCGGCACCCAGGACTCCGACGGCCTGCGCAGTGAGGATTTCATTCCCACGGATGAGCACTGCTTCCGTATGACCAGCGAGGGCCTTGTATTCCTGGCAGAGCGGTATGATGGGGGCAAGGTGCTTGTGATTCCCAACGAAATCGACGGCGTAACCGTCACTGCCATTGCTCCCGGCGGCTTCCAGGACTGCCAGGGCATCTCCACTGTGATTCTGCCGGACGGCCTGACGGATATCGGTGATTTTGCCTTTGCAGGCTGTGAGGACATCCGGGGTCTTTGGCTGCCCGATTCCATGCGCCGGATTGGTCAGAGCGCTTTTGAGGGCTGCATCGGTATTGAGAGCGTGGCCGTTCCCGGGGAAATGGAATCCATCGGGGAAAACGCCTTCGCCGGCTGCGCAAGGCTTTTGTATTTCTTCTACGACGGCTACTTTGAGGACTGGTGTGCGCTGTACAACGAATACGTCACACCCTTTACCAGTGTCAGCTGTCTGGATGGCGATTACTATCATGGGGTGGAAACTCCCTGACCCCAGCGAAATACAAAGTTTTCCCAACAGATGGGGCGTTCTTTATGCACAATACACAACATCGGCCTTGATTTTTTCCGATTTCTCCCATGTTAACGTACTATTTCAGGCCGATTACTTCTGATTCTGGAATTTTTTGCTTGCATTTTGAACAGAATTGTGTATAATGGCTTTCAGCAACACATTCAATGCAAAGGAGGTTAGAACTTTGAAGAAGATCATCTGCAAGAAGGAGTACGACACCGAGACCGCTACCCTGATCAAGAAGTGCACTTATGGCTACTTTGGCGATCCCGCCGGCTATGAGGAGTCCCTGTACCAGACTCCCGGCGGACTGTACTTCCTGCATGTCTGTGGCGGCGAGGCTTCTCCCTACCCTGCTGAGGACATCCTGCGTCTGGCCAAGACCAAGGTCAAGGACTGGATGGCCGCCCACGAGTAATCAGAATACATAATGGCGACTGCTCCGGCAGCCGCCATTTTTCCTTGTATTCTTCCATGAATTGTGATATAGTAATTCGTAATTTTGTAAACTGGATGTGTCTGAATGAAATTTATCGGTAAATTATGCCTGCTGGTTCTGCTTTGCCTGGTGCTTTGCGCCTGCGCCTTTGATGCCCAGCCCCAGGTCGCCGCCACCACCATGCCTGTGTACTGTTTTGCCCAGGCACTGTGTGAGGGTACCCCCATATCCGTAACCCGGCTGATCACGGAGGAGGTTTCCTGTGTCCATGACTATACCCTGACCGTACAGCAGATGCGTGCCATTGAGGGCGCGGAGCTGGTGATCCTGTCCGGTGCCGGGCTGGAGGAATTTATGGAGGAAGCCCTCCATTCTGCCGCTTTTGTGGTGGACTGCTCCGAAGGCATTGAGCTGCTGGAAGGCGAATGTCACCATCTTCACGGCCACGAGGATGCCCACGGCCATGAGGATGGCCATGCCCATGAGGCTGACCCCCACATCTGGCTGGACCCGGACAACGCGATTGTGATGGTTGAAAACATCTGTTCCGCGCTGACGGCGCAGTATCCGGAGTACGAAAGCATCATCTGCGACAACGCCACTCATCTGCGCCGCCGGATTCAGGCAGTGAAGGACTACGCCACGGAAGCACTAAGCGCGCTTTCCCATCGGGAGATCATCACCTTCCACGATGGCTTCGGGTATCTGGCCCACGCCTTTGGGCTGGAAATTGTGGAGGCCATTGAGGAGGAATCCGGCTCGGAGCCCTCTGCCCAGGAGCTGATCGGTCTGATTTTGCTGGTGGAGCACCATCATGTATCAGCCCTCTTTGCCGAAACCAACGGCAGCACCGCCGCCGCGGCGGTGATTTCCGCGGAAACCGGTATCCCGGTCTACACGCTGGACATGGCCATGTCCGGTGACAGCTGGTTTGATGCCATGTATCACAACATCGACACCCTGAAGGAGGCTCTGGGATGATCAATTTCTTTCATAGCGGCGGATGCCACGATTCCTGCTGTCTGAAGGTGCAGCACTTGAGCGTGTCCATCGGCGGAGACAAGATTCTGAAGGATGTCAATCTCCATGTCCACTGCGGACAGATGGTTGCCCTGATCGGCCCCAACGGCGCGGGTAAGTCCACCCTGCTCCGGGCCCTTTTGGGGGAGCGGGATTATGACGGCAATATCATTTTCTCCGTCCCCGGCTCCCGGAAGGCCAGGGCCCGGATCGGCTATGTGCCCCAGACTCCCAATTTTGACCCCGGCGATCCCCTGAGCGCGGCGGATCTGTTTGCCTGCTGTTTAAGCCGCCGCCCCGCCTTTCTGGGCCAGAGCAAGGCAGACCGGGAGCTGATTACCGAGTGTCTGGAGCGGGTCCATGGAGAAGATCTGATTGACAAACGGGTGGGCACCCTGTCCGGCGGCGAGCTGCAGCGGGTGCTGCTGGCCCTTGCCCTGGAGCCCATGCCCAATATCCTGATTCTGGACGAGCCCCTGTCCGGTGTGGACATCGAGGGTCAGACCGAGCTGATGGATATGCTGGACGAGATCCGGAAAACCTACGACCTGTCCATTCTGATGACCACCCATGATTTTTCCATGCTGCCCCGGTATGCTGACCGGGTGGTGCTCATCGATCACGAAGTCAAGATTCAGGGCGAGCCGAAGGAAGTCCTTGCTTCCGACGAATTTGCCCGGGCGTTCCATATCCGGGAGGTGTGAAAATGAATCTCTGGTATATGATCTGCGAGGCACTCCCCATTGAAATGCTTCGGTGGGATTTTATGAAAAACGCCCTGCTGGCATTGCTGCTGATGGCGCCCCTGTTCGGTATGATGAGCACCATGATCGTCACCGGCCGGATGAGCTTTTTCTCTGACGCCCTGGGTCATTCCGCCTTTACCGGCATCGCCATCGGCTGCATCTTCGGTCTGGCTCCCACACCGGTTTCGGTGGCCTTTTCCGTTGCCTTCGCCCTGCTGTTTTCCTATGTGCGCAGCCGGAGCAATCAGGCGGCGGATACCCTGATCGGCGTGTTTTCCAGCACAGCCGTTGCTTTGGGCATTTTCGTTGCCACCCTGGGCGGCGGCAGCTTCACGAAATACAACAAGTATCTGATTGGTGATGTGCTGTCCGTGACCCCCAGAGAGATCGGCGTTGTGGCTCTGGTGCTTCTGGGAGTGACGGTGTTCTGGGTATGTTGGGGCAACCGGCTGGCTCTGGTGTCCATCCATCCCCAGCTCGCCTCCTCCCGGGGTATGAAAACCGGGCTGACCCAGACCCTGTTCACGGTCTGCATCGCCGTGGTGGTGACGCTGGCCATCAATTGGGTGGGGCTGCTGATGCTCAATTCCCTGATGGTTCTGCCTGCCGCCTCCGCCCGGAATGTATCGAAGAATCTGAAGCAGTATCATGGCTATTCGGTGCTGTTCGCGCTGGGCGCGTCCCTGGGGGGGCTTGTTCTGTCCTACCATCTGGGGGCCTCCACGGGAGCGTCCATCAGTTTGTGTCTGGCGGGTATTTTCGCCGTGTCCTTCGTTCTGCGGAAAAAGATCTCTTAAACGTAAAAATCCCGCCTTCCGGCGGGATTTTTTGTATCGGATTATTCCTCGAACTCGAAGATGTCGGAGAACTGCTCCTTGAAGATTTCGAAAACAGCCTCCAGGATGGCCTCGTCGGTGACGCCGATGTAGGCTTCCTCTTCGTCGCTGCCCTCCACAGGCTGCACCAGCAGGATGACCACCTCGGTGTCGTCGCCTTCCATGGGCATCAGAACGATGTACTCATCGCCTTCGTAATCCACGGAAGCCAGATACTCAAACTGCACCTCGTTGCCGTCGGCATCGTTGAGTACGAGGATGTTGTCCAGCTCGTCCATTTCCAGTTCTTCCAGATTCATTTCATCCATGATAATACTCCTTTTCATCAGCCAAACCGCTTTGCGATTTTGGCAAGCTCTTCAAAAATTGCAATGTGCTGGGGGCACTGCTCCACGCACAGGCCGCACCGGACGCAGTGGGAGGCATCCTTGTCGCCCAGAGCCTGGTAGGCCTTCCGGGCCTTCACGCCGTCGCCGTCCAGCTGGGACTGGTTGACAATGGCGAAGATTTTGGGAATGGCAATCTCCTGGGGGCAGACGTTGCAGTAGTCGCAGGCGGTGCAGGGAACGCCGAACTTGGCGCGCATCTTGTCACCGGCCAGGATCATATTCCGCACCTGCTCGTCGGTGAGCATACCGGCGTGGGCGCGCTTGGCATATGCCATGTTCTGCTCCACCTGCTCGGTGGTGGACATACCGGAGAGGACCACGTTGACCTCGGGCATATTCCACAGGAAGTCCAGGGCGCTTTCCACAGGGTTGGAGGGCAGAAGCTCTGCCACTTCGGCAGGGACGTTGACGATGTTGCCGCCTCTCAGAGGCTCCATGATGACAACCGCCAGGCCACGCTCATGGGCCAGCTTCAGACCGGCGATGCCTGCCTGGTAGTTCACATCCAGGTAGTTCAGCTGGATCTGGCAGAACTCCCACTTGTCATAGGCGTTCAGAATCTCCACAAAGGCATCGTAGCTGTCATGGAAGGAAAAGCCGATGTGACGGATCTTGCCGGCGGCCTTGGCACGCTCGCAATGCTCCAGCACATTGTACTTGACCACGAAGTTTTCCCAGCGGTCACGGCTCAGGGCATGGAGCAGGTAAACATCGATGTGGTCGGTCTGGAGCCGCTCCAACTCCTCATCCAGAATCCGCTCGAAGTCCTCCTCGCACTTCAGCATAGACACGGGCATCTTGGTGGCCAGAGTCACCTTTTCCCGGTAGCCGTCCTGCAGGCACAGGCCGGTGACACGCTCGCTATCGCCGTAGGCGTAGGCGGTGTCCACATAGGTCAGGCCATTGTCGATGGCGTTGCGCAGGGTCTGAATGGACCACTGCTCGTCGATGGTATTATCTTCATTGCGCTTCAGGCGCATCATGCCAAAACCCAGAATAGAGGGGTTCCGGCCGGTATTGCCAAAAGGTCTGGTTTCCATTTTTATATCACCTCTAAGCTATCATATCAAAAAGCCGTTGCGATTGCAACGGCTTTTAGCAGTTATTTCAAGTCTTTTTTGATGCCCTCGATGATCTCCATGGCCTCTTCCACAGAGGAAATGTGGCTGATCTTCTCCTTATAATAGGCGGCGTAGGCCACGCCCCGGAGATACCAGGCAAGGTGCTTTCTGGCCTCCAGGCAGGCGATATGCTCGCCCTTGTCCTCCCGGGCCAGAAGAATCTGCTTCCGGGCGGTTTCCATCCGCTCTGCCAGGACAGGCTTGCCGGCGACTTCCTGACCGCTGATGGTCTGGTTGATTTCCGTAAACAGCCAGGGATCGCCGAAGGTGGGACGGCCCACCATCAGGTAATCCGCACCGGTGCGGCGCAGGCACTCTGCCGCCTTTTCGCCGGATACGATATCGCCATTGGCAATCAGAGGAACGGACAGAACCTTCTTGACCTTGCCGATGTAATCCCAGTCGGCAACGCCGGTGTAGAGCATACTTCTGGTTCTGCCGTGAACGGTGATGGCGGCTGCGCCGCTGTCCTCCATCCGGGGAGCAAAGTCAAGGACATTGATGCTGCCCTTGTCCCAGCCCAGGCGGCATTTCACCGTGACGGGAACCGATACCGCATCGGATACCGCCTTTACGATAGCGGCAGCCAGCTCCGGCTCCTTCATCAAGCCGCAGCCGTCGCCATGCTGGGCGATTTTGGGCATGGGGCATCCCATGTTGATGTCAATAAAATCACAGCCGGAAATCTCCGCTGCCATGACAGCGGCATCTGCCATGATGGCAGGGTCATTGCCGAAGATCTGGGTGCCGCAGACAGAATTGGTATTCTTTTTCAGCAGTCCCCTGCTCTTCTTGTCCTGGTACACAAGGGCCCGGGAGGAGACCATCTCCGTGACGGTCATGCCTGCGCCCATATCCGCGCAAATCGTCCGGAAGGCCAGATCTGTCACCCCAGCCATGGGAGCAAGGGCGGCATAGCCGGGAATCTCAATATTGCCAATTTTCATTCGTTTCGCCTCCAATTTGCGCTATCATAGCACAAACCGGGGCAAAACGCAAGTCACAGCAGGGACAAAAGCCAGGCAAGGCCCGTTACTGCCGCTCCGGCACAGGCCCATAGGGGTCCGGCGTTCCGCAGACGGCCTCCCATGCGCCGGGGGCCGCTGATATAC
>JAFVMW010000041.1 GCA_017506735.1 Oscillospiraceae bacterium
CTGGCAAATCAATGAACTTCCGGGCAGCTACTACCAGATGCTCCGGTCGAACTGCGAGGATCTTGACCTCGTGCTGAAGGCGATGGGGATTACCATCCCGAACAAGCTCTTCTCCCGTGGAGACCTGCGGGCGCTGAAATCCGCAGTTCAGGTCTTCTGATGTAGGTACTAAAAAATTATGGAAAAACACCCGAAGTCTTGACCTGACTTTGGGTGTTTTTGCTGCCTGTATTGGTTTTATCGAGGACTTTCCAACCGCAAAAGTTCGGATTTCTCCGGGGCCGTTTTTTAGTAAGTGGCAAACTCCGGAGAACTCTGAAGAATTCTTAAGAATCTTTCGGTGGTATTGTCCGCACGCCTGTGCTGTGATACAATAGCAGCGAAAGGGGGCAAGGCTCATGAAACGATGGTTCGATTCCGGTATTCGTTATCCCCACACTCTGATCGTGCATGGTTTTCTGCTCAGCACTGCCTGTTTTACGCTGGATGATTATCCGGATGTGATCTTATGGGTGGGCGGACTGATGCTGACCGTTCATCTGATTTACGCAATTTCCCTTGTGAGAAAAGGAACCCCTCCCCTGCCTATTGGTATTTGCGCTGCGGTGGGCACCGTAACACAGATTTCCGTACTGAACTGGTCTTCGAAGATGAACGGACTGGCATCCGGTTTAGGCTCGGGATTTGGGCTGTTCTTCTATCAGGTGATGCTGGCATTTTTCTGGTTCCTGCTGGTGATCGCTTTGTCCATTGCCTACTTCACACGGAAAAAAGCGGAATAATCATATTGGACCACCCCGGCTGGGGTGGTCCGTTTCCTTATTCAGTGACAAATTCAGGATCTCCCACGTTCATAATATCGTAAGGCGTGGACTGGTAGACAAAATAGTTCAGCCAGTTGGAGAACAGCAGGTTCGCGTGACCTCTCCACCGGACGACGGGGTCTTCCCTGTCATTGTCATCGGGGAAGTAATTCTCCGGCACGTCGATGGGCAGGCCCTGGTTCTTGTCCCGGAAATACTCGGTTTTCAGGGTTTCCGGGTCGTACTCAGAATGACCGGTGACGAAAATCTGGCGGCCTTCCTTGTTCATGACGATGTAAACGCCTGCCTGTTCCGAGGAGGCCAGGATCTTCAGCTCCGGAACGGAGGCAATGTCCTCACGCATGATGGTGGTATGTCGGGAGTGGGGAGCCCAGAATTCGTCATCGAAGCCCCGGAGCAGGATTGCGCGCTTGTAGTCCGCCTTATGGGGGAACACGCCGAAGAGCTTCTTGCCCAGCTTGTGCTTCTGAATGCCGTAATGGTAATACAGTCCTGCCTGGGCGCCCCAGCAGATGTGGAACACGGAATGGACGTGGGTTTTGCTCCACTCCATGATCTGGCACAGCTCGGGCCAGTAGTCCACATCCTCAAAGGGCATCAGCTCCACGGGGGCTCCGGTGATCACCATGCCGTCAAATTTCCGATCCTTGATGTCCTCAAAGGTCTTGTAGAAGGTCAGCAGATGCTCCTGGGACACATTCTTGGACTGGTGGGTACTCATGGTCATCAGTTCCAGATTGACCTGCAGGGGGGTATTGCCCAGAAGCCGGGAAAGCTGGGTCTCCGTGGCGATCTTGGTGGGCATCAGATTCAGAAGAATGATCTCCAGAGGACGGATGTGCTGAGACTCTGCCCGGGTCTGGGTCATGACGAAAATATTCTCTTTTTTTAGCGTTCCGGCCGCAGGCAGGTCGTTGGGAATTTGGATGGGCAAGAGCGCTCCCTCCTTCTGTTAAACGTTTTCGATGGCCTGTGCCAGATCCTCCAGCAGATCCTGAACATTCTCCAGACCGCAGCTCAGACGGATCAGGTCTGCGCCCACGCCGGCGGCATCCAGCTGCTCGTCGGTCATCTGGCGGTGGGTTGCGGAGGCAGGATGGAGGCAGCAGGTACGGGAGTCAGCCACATGGGTTTCGATGGAACCCAGGCGCAGGTGCTTCATGAAGGTTTCCGCAGCCTTTCTGCCGCCCTTCAGACCAAAGGAGATGACACCGCAGGAGCCATTGGGCATATATTTCTGAGCCAGGTCGTAATACTTGTCGCCCTCCAGGCCGCAGTACTTGACCCAGGCCACCTTTTCATGCTCGGACAGATACTTTGCGATGATCTGTGCGTTGGAGCAGTGCTGCTTCATGCGGAAGGGCAGGCTCTCCAGGCCCAGGTTCAGAATGTAGGCAGTCTGGGGGGACTGGCAGCAGCCAAAGTCACGCATAAGCTGAGCGGTACACTTGGTGATGAAGGCACCGGCCAGACCGAACCGCTCGGTATAGGTGACACCGTGGTAGCTGTCGTCGGGGGTGCACAGGCCGGGGAACTTATCGGGATAACGGGTCCAGTCAAATTTGCCGCTGTCCACGATACAGCCGCCCACAGCGGAGGCGTGACCGTCCATGTACTTGGTGGTGGAGTGGGTCACAATATCCGCGCCCCACTCGAAGGGCCGGCAGTTGACAGGAGTGGCAAAGGTGTTATCCACGATCAGAGGCACGCCGTGGGCGTGGGCGACTCTGGCAAACTTCTCAATGTCCAGCACATTCAGGGCAGGGTTGGCGATGGTTTCGCCGAACAGAGCCTTGGTGTTGGGCTGGAAGGCCGCGTTCAGCTCCTCCTCGGTGCAGTCGGGGTCTACGAAGGTGAAATCAATGCCCATGCGGCGCATGGTCACGTTGAACAGGTTGAAGCTGCCGCCGTAGATGGCAGAACTGGCAACGATGTGGTCACCGGCACCGGCAATGTTGAACACCGCCATAAAGGTGGCGGCCTGACCGGAGGAGGTCAGCATAGCGGCAGTACCACCCTCCAGCGCGGCAATCTTCGCCGCTACAGCGTCACAGGTGGGGTTCTGCAGACGGGAGTAGAAATAACCCTCTGCCTCCAGGTCGAACAGCTTGCCCATATCCTCAGAGGTAGCGTACTTAAAGGTAGTGCTCTGGTAAATGGGGATCTGACGGGGTTCACCGCTCTTGGGGCTGTAGCCAGCCTGAATGCACAGCGTTTCGGTACGGAGTTTGTTGTCCATAGATATCACCTCATAGTGTTATTCGAAAAATAATAGGATTATTGTACCTTTATAATCGGGATTTGTCAATCCGGCAGAATGCTCTGAATACCGGATTCCAGGGTCTGTTCATTGAGCATTCCCAGATGCTCTCCCACAATTCCGCCGTTTTCATCAATGAAGAAGGTCATGGGGATGGAGTAAATGCTGTAGGCAATGGCACCCTGGCTGTCCGTGTCGAAGAATACGGGGAAGGTATACTGGTTCTCCTCAATCACCTTCATGGCACTGGCAAAGGTATCATTATAGCCGTCGGTAAGATTCACGATCATAAACTGAATCTGGTCACCATATGTCTCCCAGGCTTTCTGAAGCAAAGGCATCTCGGCCTTGCAGGGCGGACAGTTGCTGGACCAGAAATTCAGCAACACAGGCTTGCCCAGGAAGTCAGACAGCTTCCATACGCCTTCGGAGGAATCGATGACAGTAAAATCCGGAGCCGGGTTCAGAGGTGCGGTCACGGATTCATCGGGCTGCTCCGAGGAGGGCACGGTGGTTTCCGGTGTGGACAGGGATACCCGGTCCTGGAGGCTGTTATAGAGCAGGGTGCCGCCGCCGATGACGATGATGAGAACGAGAATGGTCACGATCAGATTGTAGGTTGCTTTGTTCATAGGAACCTCCTTAACGCAAAAAATTCAGAATCCGGTTCAGCATTCCGGTGGCCATCAGAATACCCACCCCAACAAGCAGAATGCCGCAAATCCGGTTGATGATTTCATAATGGGTCTTGATGAAGGAAAAGGCATTTTTCAGCTGGTCAATCAGCACCGCGCTGATGAGAAAGGGAATGCCCAGGCCCAGGGAGTAGCAAAGCAGCATCCCCATGCCAATCAGCGCGCTTCCCTGCCCCGAGGCCATCATCAGCGCCGTACCCAAAAAGGTTCCCACACAGGGCGTCCAGCCCAGGGAAAAGACCAGGCCGAATACCAGAGCCGAGAAAAAGGTCATGTTCCCGGTGCTGATGCCGGAGGTCATGCCTTTGAACAGATTCAGCTTCAGAATGCCCAGATAATTCAGGCCAAATACAATGATCACAAGGCCGCAGACCAGGTTTACCCAGAACTGGTATCGGGCCAGGAATCCGCCCAGGGTGCCTGCCAAAGCTCCCATTGCCATAAACACAATGGTAAAGCCCAGCACAAAGCCCAGGGCACAGCGCAGGGTTTTGCCGGTGGTACGATTGGTGCCGCCTGCGAAATAGCTGATGTAAATCGGAAGCATGGGCAGCAGACAGGGGGAAATGAAGGTGATCACACCTTCCAGAAAGGAAATCACATATTCCATAGATACACTCCTTTTTCAGGATATTGGGGTCAAAAGGCGCACCGCCTTTGACGGTGCGCCTTGGGGATCAGTTCTTGGGGCGCTTTCTGCCCAGGTATTCATCCAGGCGCTCCTTCATGTTGTCGGGGATTTCACGCTTCACCGGCATACGAACCGCATTGGCCATCCGGTCAGCAAAGGCACAGATGAAGCGGATGTCCAGCAGCATCTGGTCGGCGCTGAGCAGGGCGCTGGTGTCGTAGCTGTTGTGAATGGTTCCCGTGGGGGGCGGACTCAGACGGGCGAAGCTGATGGCAGGGACTCCGGCATCAGCAAAGGGGCTGGAATCGGAGGAATAAACATCCTGCCGGGAGGAAATGGGGAAGCCCATCTCGGAGCCGAAATACTCCAGATAGTGGCACAGCTTCTCCTCGCCGGTGACACAGCTGATGAATTTGCCCATGACGGAGCCGATCATATCCAGATTGATGTTCAGAACCGTCTTTTCTACCTCCTCCGGATGCTGGGCCACATAGGCCTTGGAGCCCAGAAGGCCACGCTCCTCGCTGCCGCAGAGGATCATGCGGATACCCCGGCGGTGGGGATGGGTGGTGAAATACTCTGCGATTGCCATGATGCCAACAGAGCCGGACATATTGTCGTAGGCACCCTGGCTCAAAGAGGTGGAATCATAGTGGGCGGTGAGGGTGATGTACTCATCCACTTCGCCGGGCAGCTCCAGCACCACGTTATGGCTCTGGCCGGTATACTCATCCTGCTCCAGAATGATTTTTGCGGTCTTGGCATGGCCGCGGACCAGTTCTACCGCATCCTTGACGTTGATATTCACGCCGGGGAGCTTGTTGCCCTTGCTGACGTAGCTCCGAAGTTCCCGCTGGTCAATGTCCCGGTCGGTGTAATTCACATTGCCGTCATAGGTGATGAAGCCAACAGCGCCGTTATCCAGCAGGTCAGGATACCGCCAGGTGCCCATGTAGCCATCGATCATAACGATCTTGCCCCGGATCTGGGACAGGCTGTAGGGATCGGTACTGCTCAGGTAATAGAAGGGTGCCTCCACCGTGGCGGAGCCTGCGCAGAAATAGCCCTTGCAGGGAATCTCCACACCGTCCACCACCAGCACAGCCTTACGAATGGTTGCCATATCCACATCAAAGGGCTGCAGCTCTGCCTTGCATCCGAAGCCTTCGCAGACAGATGCCAGATACTCAGCACACTTGCGTTCTTCCTCTGTGCCGCCCATGCGGACATAGGCGGTATCCGCAAAAATCTGATTCACTTTCTGAATATCCATTCCGGTTTCCTCCGTAGTTTGAAAGATGGGGCTATTGTAGCACAGCTGTCCGATAATTGCAATCGCAACCATCAAAAATTGCAAAAAAGAGCCGCCTTTGCAGGCGGCTCCGGGTGGATCAGATATATTTTTCCGCGTGGCGTCTGATTGCTTCAAAGCTCTCGTCGCTGATTACGTGCTCCATGCGGCAGGCATCCTCCGCAGCGGTTTCCGGGGAAACACCCAGGGCCATCAGAAACTTGGTAATCAGGTTATGCTTCTCCAGAATCTGCCGGGCAATCTCAAGACCGGGCTCCAGAAGGCGGATTTCGCCGCTGGAATCCATTTCAATATAGCCATTGAGCCGCAGATTCTTCATGGCAACACTGACACTGGGCTTGGAAAACTCCAGCTCGTTGGCAATGTCAATGGAGCGAACCGAACCCTTGCGCTGCTGGAGCATCAGGATCGTTTCCAGATA
Source organism: Oscillospiraceae bacterium (assembly GCA_017506735.1). GTDB lineage: Bacteria > Bacillota > Clostridia > Oscillospirales > Oscillospiraceae > Faecousia. The sequence goes on from JAFVMW010000041.1 coordinate 6,144, forward strand.
ATTTTCAGCAGACTCCTGAATCTTCATCCGTCATTCATCCTTTCGGGAAACTTTTTCAGTATTGTAGCATAAATCCCCTCGGGATGCAACCTCATTCCTTAATTGAAACGAACAACCTTGTTGGCTGCTTTGTAGACAACGGAGGTAATGGTCTGGCCGGCCTTTCCGGGAGCATTGGCAACGGTCAGAACAGTACGCTTGCGGAAGAAGTCTGCCCAGGCTTCGTCATGGGCACGGCAGTTCTTCCACATCTGCTCCAGGGCAGCATCCGCTTCCTCATTCTTGTTCAGACGGGAGAAGATGGTGGCGATGCCGAAGAGCATGAACAGCTCATGCTTCATGTAGGCCTTCTTCTGCTTGTTGCTGACCTGGTTCAGATCAACGGACTTGAATGCCATTTCCGCGATCTGCAGATGGTGGGTATAACGGCGGCGGGACACATCGTCCTGAACGGACTGGCCCTCACGGCCGATGGTATAGCGGTACAGGTCGATGTCCATGTAGAACATCTTATCCACATAGGGCAGGGTCCGGCAGACCATCAGATTATCCTCATAGAACACCTTCTTCGGCAGCTGGGTGCCGCAGCGGCGCATGGCCTCGGTGCGGAAGGTGCAGGAGTGAATGGTCAGCATCTGGTGCAGCCGGAAGCGCTTGGTGTCGCTCCAACCAAAAATCCGGTTCTGGGGCAGCACATTGGAGTAATTGATGGAGCGGTCGCCGATGCCGTCAGTATGGACGTAATAATAGTTGGTAACAAACAGGTCCACACCGCCTGCCCGGTCGCAGGATTCCAGGGCATCCAGGAAAGCGACAAACTGGCCGGACACCTCGTCATCGCTGTCCACAACCTTGAAATATTTGCCGGTAGCGTGCTTCAGGCCCTGGTTGATGCCCTCGCCGTGACCGCCGTTTTCCTGGTGGATCACCCGGACAATATCGGGATACTGGGCAGCGTAGCGGTCGCCGATGGCGCCGGTAGAATCCTTGGAGCCGTCATCGATGACAATGATCTCCACCCGGTCGCCGCCGGTAAGGAGGCTATCAATGCACTTTTCCATATAGGCTTCGGAGTTATAGCAGGGTACCGTAACGGTAAGCAGTTTCATATTCATATCCTCATTCATAAAGGTTTCATTATTCTTCCATCGGAGGGATTCCGACACAAGAAATAGTATCACATGAAACGATTCTTTTCAAGAGATTCCCATCTATTTCATACAATCTTATAAATTCTTAATAAATACGCCGGACAGTATCGAAGATCCGTCGGTATATTTCCAACAGGATTGTCTCATTGTCAGCGATAGACATTGCCCGGTGCTGGACTGCACCGGGCAATGAACAGGAAGAAATTACAGGTTATAGTACTGCTCAAACTCAGCAGGATGAGGAATGGCGTTCATCCGTGCGCACTCCGCGCGCTTGGTCTTGATCAGATTCTTCAGCAGCTCCTCAGGGAACACGCCGCCTGCGGTCAGGTAGTCATGGTCGGCTTCCAGAGCGTCCAGCGCCTGCTCCAGAGAGGTGGGCAGACCCTTCAGCTTGGCCTTCTCCTCCTCGGGCAGCTCGAACAGGTTCATATCGTAGGGGCCCCAGCCGTTGGCATGGGGATCGATCTTATTCTTGATGCCGTCCAGGCCTGCCATCAGAATCGCGGCGTAGCAGAAATAGGGATTGCAGGTAGCGTCGGGGTTCCGCAGCTCAAAACGGCGGAGCTTGGGGGTCTTTGCGTAGGCAGGAATCCGGATGACCGCGGAACGGTTAGAGGTGGCGTAGCCCACAGTGACAGGAGCCTCAAAGCCGGGCACCAGACGCTTGAAGGAGTTGGTGCTGGGGTTGGTAATGGCGCACAGGGAAGCGATGTGCTTGAGCAGGCCGCCCATGAAGTAGTGGGCAGTTTCGCTCAGGTGGGAATAGCCGTTGTCATCGGAGAATACGGGCTCGCCGTCCTTCAGCAGGAGCATATGAACGTGCATACCGCTGCCTGCCTCGCCGTAAACAGGCTTGGGCATGAAGGTAGCGGACAGATTATACTTTCTGGCCACATTCTGGATGATATACTTGATCATCATGGAAGCGTCTGCCATCTGGGACATGACGCCCAGCTGGGGCTCGATCTCGAACTGACCGGCTGCGCCAACCTCGGGATGATGGTACTTGACCACAATGCCGGCCTTCTCCATCTCCAGAACCATCTCGCTTCGGGCCTCATAGGTGGGGTCGAAGGGCTTGGCGATGTGATAGTTCTTCTGCTTGGCCACGATGTTGCCCATGCCCTGGACAGCGCTGTTCCAGTGGGCCTGGTCCGCATCCACGGTCATGCCGATGGCATTGGGGCTGACCTGCCATGCAACATTATCAAACAGATAGAACTCAAATTCCGGCAGAATCAGCATAGTATCAGCCACTCCGGTGGAGCGCATATAATCCTCCGCTGCCTTGACGATGTTCCGGGGATACTGGGCCAGGGGGCGATTCTCGGGATGGTCGATGATCATGGCATTGCCGGTCATGGACAGGGTGGGGATAGAGCAGAAGGGATCAATGACCGCGGTATCGGGGTCGGGAATGAACACCATGTCGCTCTTTTCCACCACAGCATAGCCGTAGTTGGAGGCGTCAAAGCCGATGCCGTTCTTCAAGGTATCCTCATTGAAATGGTTGGCGGGAATGGTCACATGACGGAACCGACCGGCGATGTCAACCATCTTGAAATCCACCATCTGGATTCCCTGCTCCCGGATCAGGTTCATAATGTCCTGCACAGTCTTGGGCATAATCGTTTTCCTCCGATTTTTAAGTTTTTTTGCAGATTTATTATAGCCCAATTGACGGCAGATTTGCAACATATTTCCTCCAATCTTTCATTTCCTGTGAAAATTGCCCGATGGAACAAAACAGCGGCTGCGTTATTTTGTTACAGTTGCAATTGAAATATATCCATGATATAATGAACATGCGATCTTTTTCGCATAGTTTCAGAATTACAGGCCCTTCAAGCCTTTGAAACAGAAAGGAGTATATTACTATGGGACTTATAAAAGCCGCAATCGGATCTGTGGGAGGTATCCTTGCAGACCAGTGGAAGGAGTATTTCTATTGTGACTCCATGCCCAGCGACGTGCTGGTAACCAAGGGTCGGAAGCGTACTGACCGCCGTTCCTCCAACACCAAGGGAAATGACAACGTGATTTCCAACGGCTCCGTCATAGCGGTGGCTGATGGTCAGTGCATGATGATCGTGGATCAGGGCCGGATTGCGGAATTCACCGCTGAACCCGGCGAATTTACTTATGACGCATCTTCTGAGCCCTCCGTTTTCACCGGAAATCTGGGGGACAGCATCCTGGATTCCTTCTCCGCCCTGGGCCGGCGCTTTGGCTTCGGCGGCGATGCCGGCAAGGATCAGCGTGTATACTACTTCAACACCAAGGAGATCCTGGGCAACAAGTATGGCACCCCCAATCCGGTTCCCTTCCGGGTGGTGGACCGGAACATCGGTCTGGACACGGACATCTCCATCCGCTGCTTCGGTGAATACTCCTACCGGATCTGTGATCCCATGCTGTTCTACAAAAATGTGTGCAGCAATGTTTCCTCTGATTTTACCCGGGATCAGATCGACAGCCAGCTCAAGTCCGAGCTGCTCACCGCTCTGGGGCCTGCCTTTGCCCGGATCAGCGAGATGGGCATCCGCTACAGCGCTCTGCCCGGCCACACCATGGAGATTGCCGACGCGCTGAATGACGTGCTGAGCAAAAAATGGAAGGCCCAGAAGGGCATCGAGATCGTCACCTTCGGCATCTCCAGCGTCAGCGCCTCCGAGGAGGACGCAAAGATGATCAAGGAGCTGCAGAAGGGCGCTTCCCTGTCCAACGCAGGCCTTGCCGCCGGATTCACCGTGGCTGCCCAGGGCGATGCCATGCGTGCCGCCGCTTCCAATACCGCAGGCTCCATGACCGGTTTCATGGGCATGGGCTTTGCCCAGCAGGCAGGCGGTGTCAACGCAAGCGCCCTGTACCAGATGGCCCAGCAGTCCCCTGCTCCCTCCGCTGCCAACGGCTGGAAATGCACCTGCGGCGCAACCGTAACCGGAAAGTTCTGCCCCGAATGCGGTTCCAGAAAGCCGGAGCCTGCCGCTGGCTGGAAATGTGCCTGCGGCGCAACTGCCACCGGAAAATTCTGCCCTGAGTGCGGTGCGAAGAAGCCTGAAAACGAAGGCTGGAAGTGTGCCTGCGGTGCCGTGAACAAGGGAAAGTTCTGTCCGGAGTGTGGCGCGAAGAAGCCTGCCGGTGTTCCCCAGTACCGGTGTGACAAGTGCGGCTGGCAGCCTGCCGACCCCACCAAGGCCCCCCGGTTCTGCCCGGAGTGCGGCGATCCCTTCGACGCAGGCGATCTGGTCTGATCTCCCGACCTGATAAACCGAAAGGAGTGATTTCCTTTGGCAGTGCAAACCACCAATTACCAGTGTCCTGCCTGTACCGCTCCCCTGCAATATGCCGCCGGAACGGACAAGCTGGAATGCCAGTTCTGTGGCAGCAGCTTTGACCTGGAAACCGTCGAGCAGTATTATTCTGAAAAGGAAAAACAGGCGGCGGAAGCAATGGAAGAGGCCCGTCAGAATCCGATTTCGGAGGAGGACCCCTGGGATTCGTCCCAGATTGAAGAAAGCTGGGGGCCCGATGGAGCTGCGATGCGCACCTACACCTGTCCCAGCTGTACCGCGGAGCTGATCTGTGACGAAACCACCGCCGCGTCCTCCTGTCCCTACTGCGGCAACCCCACCGTGATACCCGGGCAGTTTTCCGGAGCCCTGAAGCCGGATTATGTGATTCCCTTCCAGCTGGACAAAAAATCTGCCATCGCCGCTCTGAAGAACCATTACAAGGGAAAGCTTTTCCTGCCCCAGACCTTCCTGGACACCAATACCATTGAGAAAATCCAGGGCGTATATGTTCCCTTCTGGCTTTACGACGGCGAAGCCTATGGCAATATGGTTTTCACCGGCAAGCGTATCCGTACCTACCGCCGTGGCGATGACGAAATCACCGAAACCGATCACTATCTGGTGGAGCGCAGCGGCAGTCTGTCCTTTGAAAAGGTTCCTGTGGACGCCTCCACAAAAATGCCGGATGAGTATATGGACTCTATTGAGCCCTTCAATTACCAGCAGCTTCAGCCCTTCTCTACTGCCTATCTGCCAGGTTTTCTGGCGGACAAATTCGATGTATCCATAGAACAGTGCAACCATCACGCGGATGAGCGATGTGTACAGTCCCTGCAGAATGCACTGAGGAATACCGTGATTGGGTACGATATCGTGGAACCCCGCTCCAGCAATATCAAGCTGCGCAGAGGCAAGGTTCACTATGCCATGCTTCCGGTCTGGCTGCTGAATGTGAAATGGAATGACAAGATCCATCTGTTTGCCATCAATGGCCAGACCGGCCGTGTGGCCGGCAATCTGCCTGTCAGCATGGGCAAGGTGGCTGCCATGTTCGCATCCCTTGCAATTCCGCTGAGCGCTTTGGGCTATCTGCTGGCGCAGATCATCGCAGGATAAGGAGGGATTGCATGAAAAGACAGCTATTGAAGATAACCCTCATTCTTCTTCTGATTCTCAGTCTGACATTTTCCGTTTTCGCCACAGGGGAATGGAGGAACGATGCCCATATCTTAGACCGGGCCAATCTGCTGACCCAGGAGGAGAATGAGGCGCTGAACACCCTTGCTTCACAGATCTCCAACGAATACAGCTGCGGCATTTACATCATGACTGTCCCGGATTTCACAGCTTACGGCTTCGGCTATGACATATTTGAGGCAGCATGGCGAACCTATCACGACAACGAGCTGGGCTACGGCCCCGGGCGGGACGGTATGATCCTGATGCTGAGTATGGCTGACCGGGACTATGCCATGTTCTTCTACGGACAGGCGGAATACGCCTTCAACGACTACGGACAGGAGCAGCTGGAAACGGTGTTTCTGGACAATTTCAGAAACGATGACTGGTTCGGCGGTTTTCTGGATTACCTGGAAACCAGTGAGGAATATCTGTCCCTGGCCGCTCAGGGAGATCCGGTAAGGGAGAGTCCCATGGAAATGGCTGGAATCTTTATTTTCATTGCGGTGATTATCAGCGCAGTGGTTACGGGTATTTTCTGGGCCCAGATGCGCAATGTACACAGCAAACGGGAAGCATCCCACTACATTACAGACGGCGGTCTGAAGCTGAAAGGCAGAACAGATCTGTTCCTGCGCAGAAGCCGGGTCGTCCGAAAGATCCCCAAGCAGACCTCCTCCGGTTCCTCCGGCTCCCGCAGCGGCGGTGGCGGCTCGGGACGGAGCGGTAAATTCTGACCCACACACTTCCCCGGCTCTGAAAGGCTGTCGAAAACAGGCGGCTTTTCAGAGCCTTTTCTTTGTTCAAAAAGCAAAAACGGATTCCCTGTGTTCCGGATATAATTCAGTAAAACGCAAAAAATTCATCACTTATCCAAATCTTATGAATAATTCACTGGAAATCTTACCTTTTCTGTTGTAAGATATACATCGTTAGAAAATGAGAAACAGAGGAAATACCTATGGACAAGAAAAAACAGTGGCTTAAGCCACGGCATCAGTTCATTGTCAGTCTGATCCGTCCCTTTTTCGGTCCCTATGTCCGCTGGAAATACGGCATCCGCATCGAACCCTTCCGGGAACAGGGAGATCGGTCCTATCTGATCGTAATGAATCATCAGACCGGCTTCGACCAGTTCTTCGTGGGACTCACCTTCCGTAAGCCGGTCTACTATCTGGCCACGGAGGATATTTTCTCCATGGGCTGGGTATCCAATCTGATCCGATGGCTGGTGGAGCCCATTCCCATCAAAAAGCAGACCACGGATATTCAGGCTGTCAAAAACTGCATTAAAGTTGCCCGGGAGGGCGGCACCATTTGTCTGGCACCTGAAGGAAACCGCACCTTCCACGGCAGAACGGTCTCCATGAGCCCCTCCATCGCCTCTCTGGCAAAAAAGCTGGGACTGCCCATCGCGGTGTTCCGTATTGAGGGCGGCTACGGCGTTCAGCCCCGGTGGAGCGATGTGGTTCGAAAGGGCGGTATGCGAAGCTATGTCAGCCGGGTCATCGAGCCGGAGGAATACGGTGAGCTTTCCCCCAGCCAGCTGTTTGCCCTCATTCAGGACGCTCTGTATGTGGACGAAGGTAGGGTCAGCGGCAGGTATCCCCATCCGAAAAACGCGGAGTTTCTGGAGCGGGCCATGTATGTTTGCCCCTGGTGCGGTCTGACCACCTTTGAAAGCAACGGCGATCTGATCCACTGCAAAAAATGCGGCAGAACCATCCGGCATCTGGATACCAAAGAGCTGGAGGGCGTGGACTTTGAATTCCCCCACCGTTTTGTGGCGGACTGGTATGACTGGCAGAATGATTATATCAACAGCACCGATCTGATGGCGCTGATGGACGCTCCTGTATATCAGGAGACGGTGATGCTTCAGAAGGTTCATCCCTACAAATACAAGGAGCTTCTGACTAAGGAGGCCCGGGTCTGCCTCTACGGTGACCGGATTGAGCTTGATGGTAAGGCATACCGCTTTGACAGCGTTGGCGCTGTTGTTGTGCTGGGAAAAAACAAGCTCAACATTTACGCTGACAACCAGATTCTTCAGCTGAAGGGCGATAGACGCTTCAATGCCCTGAAATATGTGAATTTCTTCCACAGATACAAAAATATGACAACGGGTGATAAAAATGGCAAATTCCTGGGATTATAGTGCATGGGGCTTTTTCAATATCGTGGCAGTGCTGATGCTGAGCCTGCTGGTGGGTAATATGATCAAGCGTTCCGTTCCCGCTTTGCAGAAATCGCTGATTCCCACCTCTGTGCTGGGCGGCTGCCTCCTGCTGGCCGTTTCCACGGTGTATAAGGCAATCACCGGCATGGAAATGTTCGACACCCAGTTTTTCGGCAACAACGGCACCAATTATCTGGAGCTGCTGACCTATCATATGCTGGCACTGGGCTTTACCGCTTCCGCTCTGCGAACCAGTGAGAGCAAGATGTCCAAAGAACGAACCGTGGAGATCTTCAATACCGGACTGACCACTGTGGGCACCTATCTGCTGCAGGCATTGGTTGGTATGATCATCTGCATCATCGCCGGATTCTTCATGGATGACCTTCTGGAGGCTGCAGGTCTTCTGCTGGCTCTGGGCTATGGTCAGGGCACCGGTCAGGCCATGAACTACGGCACCATCTACGAAGTGGATTACGGCTTCGTAGGCGGCAAGAGCTTCGGTCTGACTGTGGCTGCCATGGGCTTCCTGGTCGCCAGCATCGGCGGTGTCATCCATCTGAACATTCTCCGCAGAAAGGGTAAAATCAATCTGGACAAGGGCTCCGGTCAGAGCAAGGAAACTGTCGAGGGAGAAAACGAGATCCCCATGCAGGAAAGCATCGACAAGTTCACCATTCAGGTGGCCTTCATTATGGTTGCATATCTGCTTGCCTACATTCTGATGCTGACCCTGGGAAATCTGATTCCCGGAATGAAATCCACCATCTACGGCTTTAACTTCCTGCTGGGTGTTATGGCCGGTACGCTGCTCAAAACCGTTCTGAATTTCTGTCAGAAGCGGAATCTGATTCACCGGCACTACACCAACAATTTCCTGCTGACCCGGGCAACCAACTTCTTCTTCGACATCATGGTCACAGCCGGCATCGCCGCCATCCGCATGAGCATCATCGGAAAATACTGGGCCGTGCTGCTGGTCCTGGGTGTGGCGGGCATGGTTGTCACCTACCTCTACGTCCATTATGTGAGCCATACCCTGTTCCCCGACTATGCCGAGCAGCAGTTTCTGGCCATGTACGGCATGCTGACCGGAACCGCAAGTACGGGTGTGATCCTCCTGCGGGAAATCGACGGCGATTTCAAGACCCCGGTTTCCGACAATCTGGTGTATCAGAATTTCCCGGCTATGGTTTTCGGCTTCCCCATCCTACTGTTGGCCACCATGGCTCCTACAAAGCCTTATCTTACTTTGGGCATCGTGATCGTATTCTTTGTGGTCATCAATGTTCTGCTGTTCCGCAGCAAGCTCTTCGGCAGGAAAAAGGCTTCCGTTTAATCAAGCGTTATCTCACTGGAAATGAATCTCAAAACCGGCGCTGCATGACACAGCGCCGGTTTTTCTGTCCTTATCCGGAAAGTGCGCAATTGACAACTCACCCGGGAAAGAGTATCATGGAATTGGAAAAATATACAGAAAAGGGGCAGACTTATGGAAACAATTCTGGACGAAAACCGCTTGAAATACGAGAACTACAAGGAGCAGTTCAAGCGGCTGAACAAGGCATTGACCAATGGATTCAACCTGGAGGCCATGTTCATCGAATACGCCATCATGGAAGACCGGACCGAGTCTATTCTGCGCCATGCAGGCCTTTGGGAAGACTATCTTAAGTCCCGAAAAGGCCATAAGCCTACCATCGATTCCAAGATCCGTTTCATTCTGAAAAAGGCAGAGCAGAAAACATCCACCTTGCATAAGTTCTTTTCCGATGACCTGCTGGACAAAATCCTCTGCTGGAAAGAAGAGCGCAACCGTCTGATTCACGCGCTGCTCAAGCAGCAGCTGGCCCACAACGAGGTGAAAGAGCTGGCAGAGCAGGGCAACGAGCTGGTCAAGACCCTTCGCACCCGTTCCGGCAGCCTGAACAGAGCCATTGACAAAGCAAGCCGGGAAGCCTGTGCATCCAAGTAACAAGGAGGAACCACAATGGAAAACGCAACAAGAATGTTCTACGACAAGCGCGGCAGCACCCTGGTAAAAAATCTGATCAGCCATCATTTTGACGCATGGTACTGTGCTACCAAGGAAGAAGCCCTGGCAAAAGCCCTTCAGCTGATCCCGGAAGGGTCCACCGTGGGCTGGGGCGGCGCCATGTCTGCCCAGCAGATCGGTCTGATCGACGCTGTGGACAGCGGAAACTTCAATGCACTGAACCGGGACAAAACCACCACGCCCCAGGAGCGGACCGCCGTCATGCGTGCCTGCTTCAACGCGGATTGGTTCATCACCGGCGCAAACGCCCTGAGCCTGGACGGTCAGATGGTGAACATTGACGGCGTTGGTAACCGGACCGGCATGATCATCTACGGCCCCACCAACATTCTGGTCATCGCCGGCATGAATAAGGTGGTGGATTCTCTGGAAGAAGCCGTCCGCCGCACCAGAACCATCGCAGCGCCCCAGAACGCCCAGCGGTTCGGTCTGCCCAATCCCTGCTCCGTCACCGGTGCCTGCGGTGACTGCAAAAATGAAACCTGCATCTGCAATCAGCTGCTGATTACCCGCAATTCCAAGCCTGCCGGACGGATCAAGATGATCATTGTCGGTCAGGATCTGGGATTCTGAGGCTTCGAATATGAAGCTGTATGTTGCCCGTCACGGCGAAACCGCCTGGAACGCGGAGAACCGGGTCTGCGGAAGCACGGAACTGCCTTTGACGGATGCCGGACTTGCCCAGGCACAGCTTCTTGCGGAAAAGGTGAAGGGCAGGGGCATTACCCGGATCGTATCATCGCCCATGCTCCGGGCCATGCAGACTGCCCAGCCTTCCGCAGCGCTTCTGGGCCTCCCGATTGAACCGGAGGAACGATTCCGAGAGCAGGACTACGGCATCTATGAAGGCGCCCCCAGGAACGATCCAGGATTTCTTGCCAACAAGCGACTGTTCTGCACCCGTTATCCCAAGGGTGAGAGCATGATGGATCTGGCTGCCAGGGTGTATGCTGCTCTGTACGCTCTGAAGCAGCGGTATCCGGAGGAAACCGTCCTGGTCGTCTGCCACGGAGCGGTTTGCCGAACAATACGGAGCTTCTTTGTGGATATGACCAATGAGGAATACTTCTGCTATTCCCCGGAAAATGCCTCCCTGGCTGAATATGATCTGTAAAAATGTGCGCTGTCCGAGCCGGGCAGCGCACTTCATGATTATAAGGTAAAACAAGCTCCGGTGGACAGGCTGTAAAGCCGCTGTCCCAGGATTTCCTTCAGAAAACGAAACTGGGGCTGTCCGGTACAATGGCCGGTGTAATAGTCCCCGTGGTGGGCAAGCAGCACCTCTGCCGCATCCCGGAGGGCATCCGCCCCCTCCCCTTCCGGGTCCAGCTTCATGAAGTGGAAGCCGCCGATCAGTACATCGGGAGAAAACCAGCGCAGCAGATTCAGCGCGCCCCGATGGGAGCAGCCGCTGACGCAGTACCGTTTTCCCGCTTCCTCGATGATCAGGTAATGCTCATGCCGGAAGGAATCCGGAGAAAAACGGTCATTGTGCCGTATATTTAAGCCAAAGGACTTCACCGGGAATACCGGCTCCCGATCAAGGCAAGCGCTGAGGGTCAGACCGGGCGAAAGTGTCACGGTATCCTCCGTGAAGATCAAACGGTCAGTGTTCCGCAGGGACGGGTCCAGGCCGATGTATTTCTCCGTACCATTGAAATGCGCACCGAAGGCATGGCGGCTCAGATAGATGGGGGCGGTATGATTGATCTCCAGGAACCGGCACAGGCCGCCGCCGTGGTCATAGTGTCCATGGGACAGGATCGCAAGATCCACTTTCTCCAGGCCGATTCCCATTTTTTCAGCATTGTCTGCAAATGCACCGGTCTGTCCGGCATCAAACAAAATCCGCTTTCCGCAGGCCTCCAGGTACAGACTCAGGCCGTGTTCACTTTTCAAGTCCTCCCGGAGCGTTGTATTTTCTGCCAGGACCGCAAGCTTCATAGGGCTTTCCTCCATCGGGATAAATTCAACTTATGGACGCATTTATGTGTCAACCATAGGTTGCATCCCGGTTTTTTCGTAGTTTCTATATGTTAAACGAAACGCCCTGTGGCGGAGATTTCCCGATAGAACGCGGCCCGGGCTGCGGATTCATAAGGAACGAGCCACAGATATCCGATGCCAAAGCTCAAGGTCGCCAGAATGCCCCAGCCAATAAAGCTGAATTCCAGGCAGAACAGCCGCCAGCGGTTGCCCTCCATCAGAAGCTTGGACTGCTCAATGGCTTCGGTGGCAGACAGTGTGGGATGCTCCGCCAGAATATAGGGAGTCATGGCATAGCAGTAGGATGCAATGATTCCGGGAATGATCAGAATCAGGGACCACAGCAGGACATAAAGCGTCTGCAAAAAGCCGGCGCAGGCGATGGTTTTCCAGTTCGGGAAACAGGAAAACATCTGGTTGATCTCGCAGTTTTCCCCGTCCACCAGATTCAGATTAAATTTACCGTATCCGGTACTGACCACATTGCTCAGCACAAACAGGGCAATGGCGATGGCGATGCCCACCAGCAGCAGGACCAGACCCGCCCCTGCCAGAAAGCCGACATGGGGCAATAGCTGCTGATAATGTCCAACGTTAATGCTGAATTCATTTCCTGTGTAGTTTATGTTGATATCCGGTGCACCACTGGATGCAGATCCCAGCAGCATGGCAAGGAAACCGGCCAGCACGGCGATGCCCCATTTTCCACGAAGGGCCTCCCGGGCGATGGTACGAAAATCAGATGCTCTTTTCATAGAATACTCCTTTCCCGTTGCAGCGGCTTTTTCAGTATTATTATAGCATGGGAGCCTTTGCTGTGCAAGAAGGGTCTGGGGTGCCCGGAAAAATTAAGATATTAAGATTCCGCTTGTGTTCCAAAATCAGAAATCGTATAATGTTCTCAGTAATTGACACAAAAAATACACATGGCTTTTGTATGATCAAGGCAGAAAGGAGGAATGCGTTATGAATCTGAAGATTCTGATCGCAGAGGACGAACCGAAGCTGCTGACCATTCTATGTGATTATTTCCAGAGCAAAGGGGATCTCCCCTTCCCTGCCCGGGATGGGCTGGAGGCGATGAACCTTGCCGAGAACGGAAGCTTTGACGCTGTACTGCTGGACATTATGATGCCCGGCATGGACGGCCGAAGCGTATGCAGAGCCCTCCGGCGGTTCTCTGAGGTTCCCATTGTCTTTTTGACTGCCCTGTCTGACGATGATGACAAGCTGCTGGGCTACGAGCTGGGAGCCGATGATTATGTGACCAAGCCCTTTTCCCTGGCAGTGCTGTATGCCAAGGTCACGGCGCTGGTGAACCGGAGCCGGGGAAATGTACGGGTCGGTGACTCGCTGACTGCCGGTGCGATTCGGGTGGCTCTGTCGGCCCAGAGGGTGTATGTGGAGGATGCGGAAATTGCTCTGACTCCCAAGGAATATTCCCTGCTGGTCTGCCTGATGCGAAACCGGAATATGGTTCTGTCCAGGGAACAGCTTTTGGTGAAGTGTTGGGGCTACGATTATGACGGGGAGGCCCGGGCGGTGGATACCCACATCCGAAGGCTTCGGGACAAGCTGGGAACTGCCGCTTTTTTGATCAAGACGGTGTACAAAACCGGATACAAGCTGGAGGTGTGATGCATGAAAGGCCGAAAGCGAAAAATTCAAACCTACTCCGCTCTGCGGAATATGATTCTCTGGCCCACGCTGGTGCTTCTGATGCTGGGGCTGACAATCCTGACCTGCTGTGTGGCCGCGGATATGGTTCATCAGCTGGAGGGAGGTCTTCGGATGTATGTGGATCATTTGGGTTCCCGTGAGAACAACGACGACGCAGGAATCCCGGGTACACCGGAGCGGAACATGATCGAGGAATTGGGATTCCCCTATTATACCCTGTCTGTTGATCCCCTTTTGCCTTTTGTTGGCCAGCAGCGGCTGACCAACGGCGTGGGCTCCAGGGACTGGCTCTGGGGTAAATGGGAGCTGTATTACGGATACGAAGCGGCGGTATGCTATTCGGATGCCGAAGGAAATCCGCTGATTTACACAAGAGATTATCTGTCCTTCGACTACACCACCGCGGAGGATTGGGCCGGGCAGAATCCCACGGTTCAGGGCAAGGGCTATATTGCGCTGGATACAGTCCCCGGCGGAAAGGAACTGTGTGACAGAATGATTTCCGATCTTCCCACAGGCGACTGGGCGGCGAATCTGATCTTCCCTCTGATCCGGCTGACGGGCTGGTTTGAGGGGAATCGGTTCCATCCGGCGCAGATCGATTATGCCTGGTATGCCGATCCCTTTGGCTCGGTCAGGGAGCCTGTTCAATTTTCCATTCTGGATGCCCGGGGCAAAGTGGAATGGGAGCCGCTCCTTTCTGTTGATCCTGTTGAGGGTCAAGAGCTGGTGACCATCTACGCCTGGGATTGCACCGGCTATAACAGCAACTCCAAAAAGGTCACTGTGAAAGGAGAAGCCTTTGACAGTCTGTCCGGGCTGCTTTTGACCGCCATGGACGCAGCCTTGCCTTTTGATTATGAAAAACAGAATCTGATGGAAACCGTAATCATCGAATACACCACCCACAAGGATTCCTATGGAGAATACCGAATTGCCGCGGCGGTACGGTGCAGACCGCTGGTCTATGCGGCGGTGCGGCTGGTTTGGGTGTATCTGATCAGCTTCTGTCTTACTGGATTCCTGCTTCGGCGTTGGCTAAAGCGCGTTCAGAACAATCTGACCATTCCCATGGGAACCATGGTCAGCGCGGCCTATGTGGGCCACAATATCACCCCCCGGTCCGGCTGGTCGGAGCCCAGGGCGTTGGAGGAGGATTTTGTGGCATCCCGTCAAACCATTGCCCAGCAGAGGACGGAATTGACCCAGCTTCGTACCGCCCTGGACTATGCCCGGGATGCAGAGGAAAAACGGAAAACGCTGATCTCCAACATCACTCATGAGCTGAAAACCCCTCTTGCAATCATCCGCAGCTATACGGAATGCCTGCAGGAAAAGGTGAATCCGGAGAAGGAGCAGGACTATCTGTCCACCATCCAGGAGGAAACAGAGCGTATGGATGGAATGGTTTTGCAGATGCTGGAGCTGTCCCGGCTGGAAGCCGGAAAGGTCAAGCTGTCCAGTGAGCCCTTTTCCCTGCTGGCGCTGATCAAGGAAATCGCCGACCGGCTGGAGCCTATACGGAAGGAACGGAATCTGGAGCTGCATTACGATCTTGCCCAGGAATTCACCATGAACGGCGATGAAGGACGGATGGGACAGGTTGTGACCAATCTTATGACCAATGCGCTGAAATATTCCACCGAGGGCGGTCAGATTCGGGTGAAGCTGTATTTGTCTCCCGGATATGTCCACTTTTCCCTGGAAAACACCGCAGCGCATTTGGCCCAGGAGGACCTGGACCGGGTGTTCGACAGCTTCTACCGTGGAGACGCGTCCCGGAACACGCCGGGCACGGGGCTTGGGCTGGCTCTGGTGAAGTCCATCATCTCCCTTCATGGAGGAGAATGCACCGTTCGCAATACGGTGATGGAGGACAACCGGGAGGGCGTGGAGTTCGGATTCCGGATTCCGCTGAAGTAACATAACAACCAAAGAAATCCGCCCTGTTCACAGCGAACAGGGCGGATTATTATGCTTGGAAATGGGACTGTACAGCCTTTTTCAGTACCTTCAGCACTTCCGGATCTCCCTCCGGCGGTACGAAAGGATTCTCACAAAGGTTTCTGCCGGTAAGAAACACATAGATGACACCGGCAACCAGATATCTGCCGTACACCAGATCCATGTGATATCCATCCCGGCACAAGGAGCGCTCTCCCAGTTCGTAGCGGAAGGGTTTCATACCGCGAACCTTCTGAATCACTTCACCGCTTGGGATCAGAGGCAGGTTCAACCGGCAGGCTGCCTCATGATAGCAGCTGCGGAGACGGGAGAACATTTCCTTCTGATTGCAATTGTACCGGAGGAAGGCAGAATGATCACTGTCCAGCTCATAGGCCCAGGTTTCATGGAGCAGGAGCGTTGCCTCCGGGCATTGCTGACGCAGGAAGGACGTAATGTATTCCAGATACGGGAAGTAGGTTTCCTCCAGGCCGCTGTCGTGGCTTGCCTGCTGGGTCATAATGTAGTCCCAGCTTCCCTCCTCCAGGGCATCCTGAATGCTCACATAGCGGTCTGTGGACTGGCCGTTCTTCCGATAGAGATAAGCCTTTTCTCCGGAGCAGAGATTGTTCCAGTGGGTTTCCAGATTGCAGCCGCCGATGTAAAGATTCACCGCGGTCAGATCAATGCCGTCTGCTTCCGCCAGGTCATGGAGCCATTGGAATGCATCATCGGAGAAGCTGTTGCCCACCGCAAGAATTCGAATGGAACCGTTTTTCATTCGGGCATACCCAGGAAGGGCTCAGCAGGTGTTTCGTCGGGCTGGAACTGAAGAACCTCCAGAGCAGTCTGCATGAAATCGCAGTTCATAAACAGATCCCAGATCATACCGCTGCGGTAATTCTCAATCATCAGCAGGCTCACACCCTTGTCGATGCCGATAACGTCCTTGCCGATCCAGCGGCCGTTTTCCAGATTATAGGCATCATAGAAGCCATACTTGCCGGCAAGCTGGCCGTCCATGGTGTCATAATAATAATCCATGGTTTCCAGTACCAGATCGGGAGTAAATACAATGGAGCCGATGGCGCCGCAGGGAGGCACGGTGCCGTCCACCACATGGCAGGTGGAGCCTGCGCCGGAGGGTGCGGAGCCATACAGACCGCTGTAGCCATCAGGGCCGTCACAGGCGGTCATGCCCCAGCTGTATTTGCCCAGGGTCTTGTAATCCTTGCTCATATCCTGGGCAAACTGCCAGCTTGCCAGGGTAGCGTTGATGGAATTGTCGAACCAGTTTACACCCTTGGCATCCACGATGCCACGGAAATCCACGAACGCGTGGCTGAACTGATAGGTAAAGATGGAGCCAAACCAGGAATGAATCACATCATAGCCGCCGTAGTTCACCTTGCTGCGGGTGAAGCTGTTGTAAGTTTCAATGCCGATGGGATGGGTGGGAGAGCCTGCACCCAGGAAGTACATCACAAGCTGCTCAGCATAGTAGTCCCATGCACCGGAGAACTTATCCTTATCGGCATTGTAGCCCATGTAGAACTGGTTGGTCTTGGGATTCACATACCAGTTCCACTCAACATTTTCATAGATCTGCTTGGCCAGAGCTTCCACGTTGCCGCCGAAATACTCACCGGCCACCAGTGCGCCTGCCACCAGCAGAGCCGTATCAATACAGGAAACCTCAACGCCCTTGGTGGGATTTCCGGTGCGCTGGGTATAGAAGTGATAATAAAAACCATGAACGGTTTCCAGGCCCAGCATGGAGGTCAGAGTCTTTTCCGCACGCTCCTGAGCCTCTTCTTTGGTGACCCAGCCGTGCTCCACGCCGATGGGCAGAGCAGCCATACCGAAGCCAACAGAGGCGATGGAAGCGGCACCGCTGGAGGGGTAGCGGTCAGCGATCAGGCCATAGCCTTTGGAATCTTCCTTCAGATTGACCTGCTCCCAGAAGAAGGCGAAGGAGCGCTGGGCTTCAAATTCCGCGGCGGCAGAAAGATCGTTGAGTACCGTCACGGTAACTCCGGCAGGCTCGGTGGGAGCCGTGGTTTCCCCAGGGGTCTGGCCGCAGCCGCTGAATACGCCCAAGGAAAGGGTCATTGCAAGCAGCAGGGCAAGCAGTTTCTTTGCGTTTTTCATAATGAATCTCCTCGCATAATATGATTTGCAGATCGTTATAAGTGCATCCGTATGAACTTATCCAATCCAGATTCTGGTGCTTTCCACATCCGCAGAGCTTCTGCCCAGCATGATGTCAAACGCACCGGGCTCAAAGCAGAATTCCCGTTCCTCATTCCAATAGCTGAGCATCTCCTTCGTGATCTCAAAGGAAACCACAGCCGTTTCACCGGGCTGCAATTCCAGCTTGCGGAAGCCCTTCAGTTCCTTAACGGGACGCACCACCTGGGCAGCCACGTCATGAATGTAAAGCTGAACCGTTTCCTTGCCGGGAACATTGGAAATATTGGTCACGGAAATCCGTGCTTTCGCCAGGACGCCATCGGAGTTTCCGGTCTTTTCAACCATGAAATCGCTATAAGCGAACTCTGAATAGCTCAGACCGTAGCCGAAGGGGAACAGCGGTTCATTATCACAGTCCAGATAACGGGACACATACCGCTCGTGGAGGCCGCGATAGGGTCTTCCGGTGCGGAAGGCGTTGTAATGGACGGGGATCTGACCCACGGACACGGGAATGCTCATGGTAAGACGGCCCGAGGGGTTTGCCTTGCCGATGAGCAGATCCGCCAGAGCCGCGCCGGAAGCGTCGCCAAGGAACCAGCCCTGAAGCACTGCATCGCAATCAGCCAGAATGGGGCCGATCTCCATGGGTCGGCCGCAGAACAGAACCGCGACCACAGGCTTCCCAAGACCGTGGAGTGCATGGATCATCCGTTCCTGGTTTCCGGACAGGCGGAGGATGGTTTTGCTTGCAGATTCGCCGGTATCCTCGGAGTTTTCACCCACGGCGGCGATGATCACGTCGCAATCCCGAAGCCGCTCCACCGCTGCGTCAATTTCGTCAGGCACGTCGGTGATATCCGCCTGGAGGGGGCCCAGTTCTCCGGTCATGGCGGTGATGAATTCCGCCTGGGGCATCTGATTTCTCAGGGCCTGGATCAAGGAACGGTCGCCGCTCTCCCGATTCACGGCCCAACTGCCCATAACCCGGTCTGTACCGGTGAAAGGACCGGCAACGCCGATTTTCAGCTTGTCCTCCGGTTTGAGATTGTTCAGCGGCAGCACGCCCTCGTTCTTCAAAAGGACAGGGCATTCAATAGCGATCTCATAGGCTGCACGCTTGTGTTCGGGATGATTCAGCAGCTCTGCTTCCCAGGCTTCGTCCGCATCCTTATAGGGATTCTCAAACAGGCCCAGGGCATTCTTCAGCTCCAGAACCCGTCTGACCGCTTCGTCGATGATGGCGATGTCCAGCTTCCCTTCCGAAACCAATGCTTCGCCGTTGACCAGATAATGGCTGGACATCATTTCAATATCCGTACCGGCTTCCAGGCATTTACGGGCAGCCTCTGCACTGTCAGCGGCAATACCGTGGGTAATGGTTTCGTCCACAGCAGCATAGTCGGAGATCACGGGGCCTTCAAAGCCCCACTCCTCTCTCAGCACATCACGCATGAGCCATTTGTTGGCGCTGGCAGGAACCCGCTTGACGGTGTTGAAGGAGGTCATCACCATGGCTACGCCTGCGTCAACGGCTGCCTTATAGGCAGGCAGGTAATACTCCCGGAGCATTCCTTCGGACTGATCCACCGTATTATAGTCACGGCCGCCCCAGGGGGCACCGTAAGCGGCAAAATGCTTGACGCAGGACGCAAGTCGACCCTTATCTCTGGGATTCTGACCCTGGTAGCCACGAACCGCCGCCTGGGTCATGACGCTGTTCAGATAGGCATCCTCGCCGGTGGACTCCATAACCCGGCCCCACCGGGGGTCCCGGACCAGGTCGGTCATGGGTGCAAAGGTCAGATGAATGCCGGAGGCAGCGCCCTCCTTTGCGGAAATCTCGCAGGCACGCTCATACAGGGCAGGCTCAAAGCTGCTGCCCATAGCCAGGGGGATGGGAAAGCCAGTTTTGTAGCCGTGGACGATATCCGCCATGAACAGCAGGGGGATTCCCAGACGGCTGTTTGCCATATGACGATCCTGAAGGGCCTTCAGCTCTCTGGCACCGAAACCGTTCAGCGTACTGCCAACCTCCTTGATCCATTCCGGTTTGAGGTTCATCTCATTCATGGGACCGGTCAGATCCATGGTGGGGTCCATGCCCAGAAAGAAGGGGGCAAGCTGGGTCAGCTGGCCTAGCTTCTCTGTGATGGTCATCTGACTGACCAATTCATTGATTTTTTCTGAATTCACTGGGATTTCTCCTCTCTGCTTCGATCCGGTTTTCTGCAGCTTTCCCGTTCTACCATGTAACCGGAAAGCACCGTTTTACTTCCAAGTGAGCACCCCTTCAGCATATCAATCAGCAGCCGGGCTGCCTGGACACCATGCTCATAAATGGGCAGATGGAAGGTGGTAAGCCCCGGCGTTGCAATGGCTGACTGGGGGATGTCGTCCATACCGATGACAGAAACATCCTCCGGTACACGAAGGCCATTCTCTTTCAGCGCATTGATGGTTCCGAGGGCCATCTCGTCATTGAAGGCAAACAGCACCTCAGGCAACTCCGGATTTGTTTTCAGCCATTCCGAAACCGTAGCATAGGCAGCATCATATACAAAGTCTCCGTGAAGAACGCAGTCCTCCCACAGATCCAGTCCGAAATCCCGGACCGCTGCCCGGAAGCCCTTATTGCGGCGGATTCCGTCAGGGCCTTCACCGATGATGCAGCCCACGGTTTTGAAGCCCATCTCATAAATGTATCTGCCCACTTCGTAGGCACATTTCTGGTTGTCAATGGTCAGACTGGAGATATATTCATCACACAGGTCCCGGTCCATGACAACCACAGGGCAGGCAGAGCAGGCGATCCGCTGGATCAGGCTGTCCTCCAGGTGCTCTCCGAAAACAATGGCTCCGTCCACCATTCTTTGGCTGAGAAACCGGGTGACCTTTTTCTTGTCCGAAGAACAGCTGCAGGCAATCATCTCTTCGTCGGTTGCATTAAAAGCATCCTCAATACCGCGCATGATCTGACCGAAGAAGGGGCCTGCCAGAGAGTAGCCAAAGTATCCAACCATGCCGTTTTGCTGAGCCTGAAGGGCCTTGGCATATCCGTTGGGAATGTACCCAAGCTGCCTTGCCGCTTCCTGTACCCGCTGAAGCTTCTCCTGGCTCACCGGGCCTGTTCCGTTGAGGGCATAGGACGCTGTTCCGACGGACACGCCGGCTGCGTTTGCCACATCTTTGATTGTTACACCCATGGCGCATACCTCCTTTTCATCGGATGTCCATGACCTCCAGGCCCTTTTGAATGGCCTTATGGCCCATCATCGTATCCCAGATCAGGCCGCTTCGCAGATTCTCGATCATCAACAGTCCAATACCCTTGTCAATGCCGATCACACGCTCGCTGTACCATGCTGGCTCCACATCCAGATTATAGGCATCCAGGAAGCCATATTCCGACCAGAGTCTGGGGTCCCGGGCGTAATACTCCATGGCTTCAATGCTCTCCTCGGGGGTAAAGACCACAGACCCCACCACGCCGCAGGGGGCGACGGTTCCGTCATTGATGGCAGCATTGTCCACCAGGGAGGGTGCGGTGCCGGGGGCACCGGAATAGCCGAAAGGCGTTTCACAGGCGGTCAGTCCCCAGGAATTGGCGTGGTAGGTTTTGAATTGATGGGAATGGTTGATGCACCATTTCCGGTTTGCCTGGGTAGCCTTGACCGAGTTCTCAAACCAATCAATGCCTCTGGCATCACGCTTGTTCCGGAAGTCGATAAACGCATGGGAAAACTGATAGACGAAAAGGGCGCCACCGGGGCTGTGGTAAATGTTCTCGATGCCGTCATAGCTGGAATTGCTCATGGGGCAGCCGTAATAGACATCCTTCCCAAGGGGATGGGTGGGAGAACCACAGGCCAGAACATACATGATCAACTGCTCGGCGCACATATCCCAGGCACCGAAATGACGGTCAGGATTGTTCCGGTCATCGTAGCCCATGTAGAAATAGCCGGTTTCCGGATTCCGGTACCAATCCCAATCGATGCGCTCATACATCAGATTGGCCTGTTCCAGAACTTCGCCGCCGAAATAGGAGCCTGCACACAGGGCTCCGGCAACCAGAAGGGCGGTATCAATGATGGACAGCTCACAGCCACGATAACGCTGGCAGGTATCCATATGAAGGAAATGATAGTAGAAGCCGTGGTTGGTTTTCGGCTTGGTATTCATGGTCAGCAGAGTGCGGCAGGCACGCTCAAAGCCTGCTTCCCGGGTGATCCAGCCCCGGTGGACACCCACACAGATTGCTGCAAGTCCGAAACCCACAGAAGCAATGCTGCACATTTCGTGGTTCAGGGTATTATCCGGGATCAGTCCGTAGGAAGCATCGTCAGTGGATGCGGTATTCCAAAAAAAGTCAAAGCTTGCCTTGGCTTCCGCATCCAGAATCTTGTTTGTATACTTCATAAAAACTCCTAGCATTCAGGTAGTAAAGTAAAGGGTCATGGAATCGTGAATTCTGGCATCCAGACGACTTGTCACAGTGGTAACACCATTCTCCTCCCGGATAGTGTAATCGTCGGAGGGACGGATCAGATCGGTTCCCCGGAATACCAGCACATCCTGCTCCTGGGTCAGGCCCAGCTTCCAGTGGTCCACTCCCCTGCCGATGATCTCACAGGTAGCATATTCCAGGAATTTGCCGTCCAGCTCCATCTCCAGGGGCAGCATCAACGCACGCTTGGATGCGATACGCATGGAACGGCCATTAAACAGGGGCTTGTCCTCGAAGGTCACATGAACCTTCTTGTCGAAGCCATCCAGATTCAGCATGTGCAGGTAACGCTCATTGTTCTCGCCCTTCATGGTAGTCATGAAGATGCCGCCGTATTCACCATCCTCAGAAAGGTCAGGCTCGCTGCCCAGGCAGGACAGCATCTTCCGGTAGTTTTCCAGGTGGCAGATGTAGGGTGTGCCAAGCATCAGTACCCTGCCTCTTCCCAGGTTCTTGACAAAAGCGGTGGTTTCCCGGCTGTGCGCCGTTACCATCAGGGGTTCACAATCCCCGATCTCATAGGTTTCGGCGTGACCCATGGTGACCTCCGCGCTGCCGGACAGGATGCCCACGGGCTGAACGGAAAGCCAGAAGCCAAAGGCGGAGTGGTAGGTTTTTACATCACCGATTCCCAGAGCATCCTTCAGGACGGTGCAGGGCTCCCCTTCCATGTTCATGGTGGGCATTTTGCCGTAGAGGAACAGGCTGCCGCCTGCCCGGGCGAAGTCCACCAGCTTCCGCTGAATAGCTTCCGACAGATACTCTGCGGTAAAGACCACCAGTGTCTGAACCTGGTCGGTGGAGAGGGGTTTGTTCTGGATGTCCAGGGCTGTGAAGCGGAAGTGATTCATCAGCAGACTGCGGCCCACCCGTTCGATGCCGTCGTTGCCCCGGAATTGCTCCAGATTCCGCTGGAGCTTCCGCTCCCGTTCACTTCCGGGATAGCAATATTCCGTCATATAGTAATCGGGTATGAAGGCAAGGGCCAGGTTGTCCCGTTCCTCCTGCATGACGGCCAGCTTATCCTCATTGGCTGCCAGCAGATTCATCACATCCCGGAGCCGGAAATAGGTATAATTCAGCTTGCCCTCGGGGCCAACGGGAGCCGCAAAGCCGTGCCGTTCGCCGGTGATAGCGATTCTGCCGTTGCCGTCATTCTCGCCCTCCAGCATATAGTTTCTGCCGCCGGAGAAGAGATAACAGTTGAAAGCCTTATTGCCCTGGGCCACACACATTCTGGTGCGGAAATCCGTGGTGGCCGGATCTTTCCGGCCGGACAGGGACTCGCCATAATCCGCATCGCCGCATTCAAACTCGAAGGACGCGGTGGGCTGGTCCGCAAGATTCACAGCTTCCATATAGGCATTGATGAGATAAAGATCCTGGAAGGTTTCCATACCCATATCATTCAAATAAATATCCGAGCCGGACAGAAATTCATCTGACTGGGTATAGCCCTCAAAGAGCTGGCTGATGCCCACGGGCAGTCCGTAAATTCTGCCTCCGCCGGTGCCGTGGATGTTGACCAGGAAGGGTACCTGACTCACACCCTGCTCCCGGGCGTATTCTTTCAGCGTACGGAGATAAACCGCGAAACGGCGGCGCATATAATATCCAAGATCCTGCTTCAGCGGAAGCACCCAGTCTTCCCCGGGACTGCGGACTGCCTGGGTGAATGCTGTCATGTCCGTCAAATCGAAGGGATAGCGCACGGCAAGTAGGGCAGGATCGTATTTTTCAAGCAAGTAATCCCGGAAGTCATTCAGGACCGTTGGGGTCAGATCCGGGCAGTTGGAAACCCAGGAGAGCATACCGATCTCGTTGTCCAGCTGGACTGCGATGACGTTTCCTCCCCGGGTCTGAAGCCGCTGGGCAAGCACCGGCATGATCTGCGCATACCAGTCTTTGGTGCAGCGGAGGAAATCCGGGTTCAGATAATCCAGTGTTCCGGTGGTTGCAGGATTTCCATCCCAGCACACCGGAAGGGTCTCGGGGTAAGTACGGGAAACCCAAAACGGGATTCCCTCATTTTTCATTTCCGCCATGATGAAGGGGCCGGGACGGGCGATAAAATACAGGCCGTTTTTCGCGCAGAGGTCGATGAAGCCTATGATGTCCAGGTTTTCACGGTTGTGTCCGTCCAGATCAAATTCTCCGCGCTTTTCTTCATGGCATAGCCAGGGGATGTAGGAGGCCACGGTGTTCATTCCGGCGGCTTTCAGCTTATCGATCCGGTCCTGCCATTCGGACTTTTCCAGACGATAGTAGTGGATCTCACCTGCCCGGATAATTACGGGCCTTCCGTCGATCAGAATCTGCTTGTTCTTTACTGTAACCATAAGAACCTCCATAGAATCATTCATACTAATTCTTGATAGAACGGCCTAGATGCTCAGCGAGGATAAATTGTGCCAGAAAAGGCCGACGACGACGGTGGGCTGTCGCCCACCTAGGAGGAGAACGCATTCTGGTGCAATTTAGGCCGGTGAGCGTCAGGC
>JAFVMW010000042.1 GCA_017506735.1 Oscillospiraceae bacterium
AATCGTCTGCGGCAGCTGACGGATCTTTTGACCCAACTTATCCGTTTGAAAACCGGGAAATACACAAAGTATTCCTCCGTTTTCCAAACTTCAATTTGGGCCAAAATCTCTCGCCATCTGCTCTTGCCGATTTAATCAGAGGTTCCCTAGCACTGCCTGTTCCAGCACCGCCAGCTCGCTCTTTGCCTGATTGGAGAACGCGACCTTCTTTTCTTCCATCTCAAGAGCGGCCTTGGCAATCGCCATGGTATGGTCTGCCATACGATCAATGTCGGAAACAGTGTAGAGCAGAGTGTTCAGAATCCGGTTGTCATAGACAGACAGATTCATACCGGACAGCTTCACCAGATAGGTGCCCAAAGCATCCTCATACAGGTGCATATGTTCAGACCCAAAATGATGGGAATTGCGTCCTCCCGAGAGAACGCTGTTTTTCAGAATGTCACTGTGATTGTCGTTCCTACACCCGGTGTGCTTTGCAGGTTGATTCTTGCGTTGTGGTATCAGAACGGCGGAAAGCGCTGTCCATACCGCTGCGCAGCGCCTCCTGTATTTCCTCCCGGTCCAGATGGTTCTCCATCCGTGCCGCATCCGCATGCGTATCGTAAAGCACAGCCCCATCAGAATCGATCCAGGTCACACGGAAGCGGTCGGAATCTACCTTTTTCAAAAAAGCCAGACCACGCTCCTCCGTACCGATTGCAGCGAGGCTCAGCTCGTCCTTTAATTGGTTCACCTGCACCGTATCAAAGTAATCATACAGCGCCCCCATGATGACACCCAAGCTGCAAAGCAGCACCACTACCGCGACGAAAACCGTAGACCGGAAGATTTTATTTGTCATGTTTGCCCTCCAAACGGTAGCCTACATTTCTCACCGTTTCAATGATATTTCCATATCCGCCCAGCTTCTGACGCAGGGTACGGATGTGCATATCTACTGTTCGGGTTTCGGACACATAGTCGGTGTTCCAGATCTTTTGCAGGAGCTGCTCCCGGGTGAATGCTACACCGGGATGGGACAGAAACAGCTTCAGAAGCTCATACTCCTTGTAGGTCAGCACCACCCGTTCTCCGGCAATGGAGACGGTGTGCTGCTCCAAATCCAATGCCAGCTCGACCAGCTTCAGCAGCCGGGAGGATTCCCTGGGCTGGCACCGGCGCAGAACAGCCTTCACCCGGCTGACCATCTCCATCATGCCAAAGGGCTTCACCAGATAGTCGTCCGCACCCAAGTCTAAGCTCTGCACTTTGTCGTACTCTGTGCCTTTTGCAGTTGCCACAATCACAGGAATGTCCCGAAACTTTTCCTTGGCTTTCATCCGGCTCAGCAGCTCCACGCCGTCAATACCGGGCAGCATTACATCCAGAATCACGAGATCCGGCTGCCTTTCCTGAAGGGTATCCCAGAAAACTTGCCCATCCTCAAACCCACAGGCCTCCAGGCCGGTGGTATTCAGAACGTAGGTTTCCAGTTCCCGGATGCTCATGTCATCCTCCACGCACCAGATCATTGGCATGACTTGTGCTCGCCGGTGACAGAAAATTCCACCCACTCAGCGATGTTGGTGCAGTGGTCACCGATGCGTTCGAAATACTTGGCGATCATCAGCAGATCCAGAGCGTATTCGCCCTCGGTAGGATTCTCGGCAATGATGCCGATGATGCCCTTCTTGACCCGGTCGAAATAGTCATCCACGATGTCATCGTGCTGCATCACGGCGTAAGCAAGCTCCAGATCCTGTTTGACGTAGGCATCCACCGCCTCGGTCACCATCTGCTTTGCGGCTTTCGCCATTTCCCGGATCTTGGGATATTTTTCATCCGCCCGGCGTTCCATCTGCGGCACCAGATCCACGATGTCCTCCGCCTGGTCGCCGATGCGCTCCATGTCGGTGATCATCTTCATGGCTGCGGAAATCACACGAAGATCCCGGGCCACGGGCTGCTGCCGCAGCAGCAGTTTTAGGCAGATGTTCTCCACGGTGCGGTAGCCCTCGTCGATCCGGGCACCGATGGTGGATACGTTCTTTGCCAGTTCCTCATTCCAACCGGTCAGGGAATCCGATGCCAGGGCGATGATCTCCTCGCAGTCGGCACCCATTCTTACCAGCTCCCGGTTCAGTTCCTTTAATTGCTCCTGAAAAAAGTCTCTCATGTTTGCTCCCTCCATTAACCGAATCTGCCGGTTATGTAATCTTCTGTGCGCTTGTCCTTGGGCTGGGAGAACATCTCCTCGGTGTTGCCGTACTCCACCAGATCGCCCAGAAGGAAGAATGCGGTCTGGTCGGAGATGCGCACAGCCTGCTGCATATTGTGGGTGACGATGACGATGGTGTACTGTTCCTTCAGCTCCATTGCCAGATCCTCGATTCTGGAAGTGGAAATGGGGTCCAGAGCGGAGGTGGGCTCGTCCATCAGCAGAACCTTGGGCTCCACCGCCAGAGCGCGGGCGATGCAAAGCCGCTGCTGCTGACCACCGGACATGCCCAGTGCGTTTTTCTTCAGACGGTCCTTGACCTCGTCCCAGATGGCAGCACCCCGCAGGGCCTTTTCCACGATGTCGTCAAGCTGTGCTTTATTTGTGATGCCGTGGGTTCTGGGGCCGTAGGCGATGTTATCATAGATGCTCATAGGGAAGGGATTGGGCTTCTGGAATACCATGCCCACTTCCTTGCGCAGATTGTTCACATCGGTTTCGAAGATGTTCTGACCACCGTACATTACTTCACCGGTGATTTTAACGCTGGGAATCAGGTCATTCATCCGGTTCAGGGTTTTCAGGAAAGTAGACTTGCCGCAGCCGGAGGGGCCGATGAGGGCGGTGATGGATTTTTCGGGAATTTCGATGTTGATATTTTTCAGTGCCTGAGTCTGACCATACCACAGGTTCAGCTCGTTGACGGTAATAATCGGCTTGTTCATGTTTTCGCTCCTTTATTCAGCGTTCTTTTTCCGGAAGTGCTTTGCCACAGCCGTTGCGGACAGGTTGATGAGAAATGCCAGCATCATCAGGATGGCCGCGATGCCGAAGGCCACACCAAATTCGCCCCGCTCCTTGGCATAGACATACATGGCAACCGTCAATGTGGCACCGGAGCTGCCCAGTCCCGCTACGAAGCCATTCAGACTGTGGGCAAAGCCGGCGGTAAACAGCAGAGCGGCGGATTCGCCCAAAATTCGGCCCGCGGACAGGATGCAGCCGGTGATCACACCGTCGATGCAGTTGGGCAGCACCACGGTACGAATCACTCTCCACTTACCTGCACCCAGACCGAAGGCACCTTCCCGGTAACTTTGGGGCACGGTTTTCAGGCTCTCCTGGGTGTTTCGCATGATGGTGGGCAGGTTCATAATCGCCAGGGTCAGTGCACCTGCCATCAGACAGGTGCCGAAGTTGTTGGAAAACATCAGCATACCCACCAGACCATAGATGATGGAGGGAATGCCGGACAGGGCTTCGGCAGCGTATTCGATGATGCCCACGACTTTTTTGTTGGTGGCATACTCCGTCAGGTAGACAGCGGCACCCACCCCCAGAGGAATGACGATCACCAGCGTTGCAATGACGATGTACACCGTGTTCAGGATATCAGGCAGAATACCGATGGTATCCGACAAATAGCTGGGCTTTGTACTCAAAAACTCCCAGGTGATGTTGGGGATGCCCTGCACCAGCACATAGCCCACAAGGAACAGGGTCAGTGCGGCTGTGATGCCTGACGCCAGCCACATCAGAATACGCATAGCCCAAACATATACATTTCTTTTTGTACTCATATTACAGGACTCCTATCGCAAGAATCAGAAGGGCCAGACTGGAACCCGCCAGAATGAAATAAGGCTTTCCACGAAGCGTCCAGCGAAACAGATTGTGATGCTGCACGTTGCTCATTTCTGTTCTCCCTTCAGGAAGAAATCCAGCACCGCATTGATCAGCATAACAAACAGGAACAGAACCAGGGCAATGGAGAACAGGGCCTGACGGTACAGTCCGTCGGAGTAACCCATTCCATAGGACACCGCCGTGGTCAGGAACATGACGGTCTGGAAGGGGGAGTTGGGCATATTTGCCACATTGCCGGCCACCATCATCACCGCCATAGCTTCACCAATGGCACGGCCTATGCCCAGTACCACAGCAGCGGCAATGCCGCTCTTAGCCGCAGGAACGGACACCCGGAACCAGGTTTCCTCCGGGGTTGCGCCCAGAGCAAGGGAGGCATCCTCGTATTCCTTGGGAACCGCTTCCAGAGCCGTGACAGACATCTTGATAATAGAGGGCAGGATCATCACCGACAGCACGATGATGGAGGCCAGCAGGCCGGAGCCGTCCGGAATCCGGAAAATCCGGCGAATACCGGGAACCAGAACCGTCATGCCCACCAGACCGTAAACCACAGAGGGGATACCCGCCAGCAGAGAGACAGCCTGCCCAACGACTTCCTTGACCCGTTTGGGAGCCTTCTTGGCAAGGTAGACGGCAGTAAAAAATCCGATGGGAACACCGATCAGGATCGCACCTCCTGTGCCTGCAATGCTGGTCAGGATGAAGGGCAGAATGCCGTATTGGGGCTGGGCTGCGGTGGGTGCCCAGGTGTCACCAAAGAGGAACTCCACCAGCCCGATCTCCCGAATCGCCGGGATGCCGGAGATCACCAAATAGATTGTGATCATCAGGACACAGCCCACGGTGATCAGGCCAAGGATCAGGAATACACCGTGGATGATATTTTCCAGTAAATTACGTTTCTTTTTCATAATTGCTCACATTCCAAACACAGATTTTACAATTCTGCTTTGTGTTTGGCCCCCTCGGACGAGGGGGCCTGGTGGATTTCAATTAGTTGGCAGGAACAACACCGGCTGCGGTGATGACCTCGTTGGCATCACTGGAGGTGATGAAGTCGAAGAATGCCTTTGCAGCGCCGGTCAGCTCGGTGTCAGCCTTGGTGACCAGAACGAAGGGACGCTGGATGGCGTAGCTGCCGTCCTTGACCGTCTCGTTGGTGGGAGCAACACCGCCCACCTTCAGGGCTTTGACGGTATCCTTCACGGTTGCAACAGAGGCATAGCCGATGGCACCGGGGTTGCTTGCCACGGTGGTCAGCACATCGCCGTTGGAGGTCAGCTCCTGACGGTACTGGCAGGCATCCTCCACACCCACGATCTCCTCAAAGCCGCTGCGGGTGCCGGAGCTGGCATCACGGCCGATCAGAACGATCTCAGCATCGATGCCGCCGACCTCGGACCAGTTGGTGATCTCACCGGTGTAGATGGCAGCGATCTGCTCCACAGTCAGAACCTCCACGGTGTTTTCGGGGTTCACGATGACAGCAATGCCATCATAGGCCAGAACAGTACCAACCAGACCCTGCGCAACCTCGGAGTCCTTCAGATTACGGGAGGACAAGCCGATGTCGCAGCGGCCTTCCGCCACGGCGGTGATGCCGGAGCCGGAACCGGTGGGGTTGTAGGTGACTTCCACGCCGGTGTTTTGGGCCTCGAAGGTCTCCTTCAGAGCGCCGATGACCTTCTCCATGGAGGTGGAGCCGTCGGTAGCGACCTTGCCGGACAGGGAATCGGAATTACCGCCACAGGCAGCCAGGCTCAGAGCCAGAACTGCTGCCAGCGCAATGCTGATGATTTTTTTCATAAGTAATTTCTCCTTTGCTGAATTGTGTTTTAATTTGAATTTGTTATGAGTTACACTTATATTGTAGAAAAGGAATGTAAAATGAGAAAGTCAGCCATGGTAAAATGTATGTATAGCTTTCAGACAGAGTGTAAAATCCGGTTGACATTTCAGTGCCAACCGGATGGGTTTTCATTTTCTCTTTGTCAGAAGGAAACCGGCGCACAGCGCAGTAAAGGGAGCCACGCTCACCCGACCAAAGGAGCCGATGACCGTATGGATGATCTCTGCCGCCACATATTTGTAATTCAGAATGTGTTCAATGGGGGTTCCCATGGCTGCCCGACCCACATTCATGCCGGATTTCACCGCTTCCCAGGGCTTAATCGCCGGCTTTTTTTCCACAACCTCATAAACAGCAGAGGTAATATCCACGGAAAGGTCCATCACTGCTCCGGAGGAACCAAGGAATATGGATGCCATGAAACTCTGTGTAAGGTTTAAGTCCTGAAATCCCGCATACAGCAGGCTCTCGGAGTAGGCCATCACTGCACCATGGATTTTGAACAGATCCGTAAACAGAACACCCAGAACGCAGGTGACCAGAATCCCGAGAAGGAGCCGCTTACCTCCGTTTGTATTTGGTTTTGTGTTTACCACGACTTCCACTATACAGATTGGATGTAAAATCGGAAAGCACCGAATGGTAAAATCATTACGAAATCGAAAAGGTGGAGCGGCGGCAGGCAAAAGGAAGGATGCGGCTATTGACAAAGGGATGGGATAATGATATATTGTGTATATCGTATATATACAATATTGAGGTGCCATATGGATATCGTGTTAAGCAATTCGTCGGGAGAGCCGATCTACCAGCAGATCGTCGCCCAGATCAAGGGGCATATTATGAGCGGAACGCTTGCGGCAGGGGACGCCCTGCCCTCCATGCGGCTGCTGGCCCAGCAGCTTCGCATCAGCGTCATCACCACAAAGCGTGCCTATGAGGAACTGGAGCGGGACGGCTTTATTGAGAACTTCACCGGAAGGGGCTGCTTTGTCCAGCAGCAGAATCCAGATTTCATCCGGGAGGAAACCATCCGCCAGACCGAGGAGCTTCTGGGTAAAGCCTGCGAAAAGGCCCGGCTGGGCGGTCTGACCCTGGAAGAAATGAAGGAAATGCTGGAACTCATGTATGGAGGAAATACAGATGCCTGATTACGAAAATGCCATTGAAATCAAGGACCTGACCAAAAAGTACGATGGTTTTACCCTGGATGCCATCAGCTTTGAAGTACCGAAGGGCTGTGTCATGGGCTTCATCGGCCAGAACGGTGCAGGAAAGACCACCACCATCCGGGCCCTGCTGAACATCATCAAGGCAGATGGCGGCTCCATCCGGCTACTTGGCCGGGATCACATCAAAGACGAGTACGCCATCAAGGAGCAAACGGCAGCGGTCTTTGACGAGCTGCCCTTCCACGAGGGGTTCACCGCCAATCAGGTGAACACCATGTTCAAGGGACTTTACGGAAGCTGGAATGAGGAGCAGTTTTTTGCCTATCTGGACCGATTCTCTCTGCCCCGGAAAAAGAAGATCGCAAAGTTCTCCAAAGGAATGAAGATGAAGCTGCAGATCGCCGCGGCCCTGTCCCATGGAGCCAAGCTGCTGATCATGGATGAGGCCACCACGGGCCTGGACCCGGTGGTGCGCAATGAGATTCTGGACATCTTCCGGGAGTACATTCAGGACGAGGATCACAGCATTCTCATGTCCAGCCATATCACCAGCGACCTGGAAAAGATCGCCGACTGTGTCACCTTCATTGACAAGGGCAGGATTCTGCTCACCGGCTTCAAGGACGAGATTCTGGAGCGCCATGGGGTGATGAAATGCACCAAGGGCGATTTTGAAGCGATTCCTGCCGGGGACTATATCAGCGCCCGATTGAACGATTTCGGGGCAGAGGTAATGATATCTGACCTTTCTGCCGCCCGGAGCAAATATCCCAATGCAGTCTTTGACCGGACTACCCTGGAAGAGATCATGCTCTTCTACGTCAATCAGGGGAAGAAGGTGTGGCAGTGAGGAAGAAGGCTTCTTTTCCGGCGCTGGTGTATCGGGAACTGATCCTGTGCCAAAAGTCCCTGATGGCCTATGCGGTTTCCACGCTGCTTTTTACCATGATGCCGATTCTGGTGATTCTCAGTCTGCGCTATGGAAACCTTGCCCTGCTGCCGGAATCGATTGTGGCGGATATCCGGGCCAATAATGATCTGATGCTGACACTGTCCGCTGCAATCTGCCCCTGTATGCTGGTAATGGCAATCGCGGAATCCGCTGTTTTGGACACCCAAATCAAATGGGATCGATTCCGCAGAAGCACTCCGGTGAAGCCCGCCCGGATGGCCCTGGCCAAGTATGCGCTGTTTGCGATACTGCTGCTTGCATCTGTGGTGGCTGCCATTGCCGTGATGGCGCTGTGCCATGGGCTGCTTGGGTCTCCCATACAGAAAACGGATATCGCTGTCATTATGGCACTGATCGCCGGCGCCGGTATGCTGAATGTGATATCGCAGGTGTTCATTATGCTGTTTCGCAGTGTTGATAAGGGAATGCTGGCCATGATCGGCTGTGCTGCGGCAGCAATGTTCCTGATTCCCCAGGAATGGAAAGTCAATATCACGGTTGATAAGCTGCTGGGTGGGGCGGAAGCTCTGCTGCCCCTGATGCCTGTAATCCTGATGGGAATCCTGGCTTTGGGCTTCGGTCTGACCACATACATCTATGCAAGGAGGGAGAAATAATGGCAGGACTGATGTATAAAAACTTCCTCCTGTACCGGATTGAGCTGATTGTGATTGCCGTAGTGCAGCTGTTTGTTTCCGCGACGGCACTGCTTATCAGCCTGACTGGCAGCGATCCAGTCGGCGCTCTTCTGCTGTACGGCTGTATGTTCCTGCTGACCGGATTCTTTGAAAGCGGTCTTTTCGCGCCGGATGAAAAACAGTCCGCCCGGAGTTTTCTGATCTGCGCACCCACAGGGGCTGCAGGGCATATCCGCAGCAAGTATTTTTTTGTCCTGCTCATCAATCTGGGGGTACTGCTCTGCTGCTTTCTGACGCACAGCGTGATCTTTGGCCGTTATGGGGAGGAGTATGCCATGACCGGAAAGGTACTGGTGCTGCTCTGTTCGTTCAGTCTGATCAATGAGGCGCTGACGCTGCCATTTATCGTTTATTTCGGGACCAATTACGGTCTGAACGCAAAAGGGTCGGCGATTGGTGTGCTGCTTTTGCTGGCGCTGCTTTACGGCCTGTTCGGCGATATTTCCTATTTTCTGAGCAATGATTTTATGACTGCGCTGGAAAAGCTGCTTGCGGATGAAAACATACGGCTTCTGCGCCTGCTGGCCCCCTGGGTGGCCCTGCTGCTGTACTGGCTTTCCTGCAAGCTGTCTGTGGTGCTGTTCAGAAGGACGGCAGAAGAGGGATGATTGCTGCTTAATAACAGTGTGAGAGCCGCCCGAACGGGCGGCTCCCAGTGTATTGAAGAAGTCTCAAAATAAGAATAGAAGAGAAGTGCATCGATGATTGGCCCAACTGCGATTTGCTCAGATTCTTTCGTAATGCTCTCCCTGCAACTCCATGAGTTTCAGCTGCATCCGCAGTTCGGTGAGGGAAGCCGCCAGATTTTCATTGTGCACATGGACACCGGCAGGA
This sequence comes from Oscillospiraceae bacterium, assembly GCA_017506735.1. Classification (GTDB taxonomy): domain Bacteria; phylum Bacillota; class Clostridia; order Oscillospirales; family Oscillospiraceae; genus Faecousia. Next base: position 9,356 of record JAFVMW010000042.1, read on the forward strand.
ACATCCAGGTGGGTGGGCGCGAAATTCCAGATCGCCCGAATGCCGCTTTCCACCATTCGGTTGCAGACCAGCTGGGCAATCCCTGCCGGTACTGTGAGGATGCCCATGCAGATTCCCTTTTCCCGGCAGAAGGAGTCCAGCTCCTCCACGGGATAGATGGTTTTTCCGGCGTCGGTCTGCCGGTGCTCGTGGGTAGCGTCAAAGCCTGCCACCACACTCAGACCATACTCCTGGAATCCGGAGTAGTCCAGCAGGGCGCTGCCCAGCTTGCCGGTGCCTACCACAACCGCTTCGGTGATGGTGTGGTAGCCCAGGAAAGACTCCATATCCACGATCAGTTCCCGGCGCAGATAGCCCGTTTTGGGATGTCCGCCGTCGGATACTTTGGCGAAATCCTTACGCACCAGTACCTTTCCCAGACCCAGCGCGTCAGCCACAGAAGCGGAGGATACATACCGCCTGTCTTCGTCGGTCAGGGTTTTCAGATGGGCCAGATAACGGGGCAGTCTGCCCAGCAGGGCGCTGGAGATCTTGTTTGTTTCCATAGCTTCCTCCGGAATCATGTATGAGGGAACGGTCGCGGAATCCCTCTGAATCATACACAGAAACGAAAAGAGCCACCGCAAATCGCAGTGGATAACGGTTTTTCGATATATCTATTTGAATTATACAAATAACCCTTTGAAAAACCAATAAAGTTATGATACTTTATTTATAGTCTGTATTTATACATTCCGGAGATTGATTATGAACTACAACTATCTGCTCTACTTTTCCGTCCTTGCCCAGACGGAGCATTACACCACCGCCGCCGCCCGGCTGGGGATTTCACAGCCGGCTCTAAGCAGTGCCATCCACAATCTGGAGAACGATCTGGGCGGCGTGAAGCTGTTTGAAAAGGTGGGCCGGAATATCCGTCTGACCAACGAGGGACGGTTTTACCAGGAAAATGTGGACGATGCAATCAAAAAGCTCCACTCTGCCTCCATGATCCTCCGGGACAGCAAGACCCAGGCCCCTGTGGTCATCCGTATGGGCGTGGTTTCCGGAACACTGGACGGATATCTGGCCGGAGAAATCGTGAAATACACCCGGGAGAACAAACGTATCCGCTTCCATCTGACGGAAAGCTCCTCGGAACATCTGATGGATCTGCTGCGGCAGGAAAAGCTGGATATGGCGATTGTTGACTCCACCGATCGGGACCGGAGCCTGCATTTCCGGAAGCTCTATGAACGGGATTACCTTGTGGCCCTGCCGGTTGCCCATCCCCTGGCAGACCGGACCTGGATTGATCCCAAGGAAGTGGTTCTGGAACCCCAGGTGGTGTTCAATTACAATGTGGGCAAAAGCTTCGCCGAATGGGCAAGCGGCGCTCCCTCGGATGAATCGGTAATCTGCACGGTGGATACCGCCCGGGCGGCGCTGGATCTGGTGGCAGCGGGTCTGGGCGTCGCCTTTATTCCCAGCGAGGGCGCGGAACATCATCCGGGTGTACGGTATGTCCCCCTGCGGAACTGGCATCAGGCGCTGTATATGTGCATTCTCTATGACAAGTGGCTGGAGCCTCCGGTTTGGGAGTTCGTTGAGCTTGTGGTCAGAGGGATGCGCCGGCGGCGCACTTCAGAATAAATAAAAATATCAGCCGGTGCGCAATTGATGCGCACCGGCTGTGGCTTTATTAATTCTGGCTCCGCTTCTGTTTCCAGTACGCGGTGAGAATGGCCTGCTTGGCTTCCTTTGCCTGCGTTTGGGTGGCGGCAGGAACGCCCTCCAGGGGATAGGGAAGATCCAGCTCCCGGTACTTGCTCACACCCATCACATGATAGGGGAGCACATCCAGGGCCTTCACATTGGGCAGGCTGGCCATGAACGCGCCCAGCCGGGCCAGCTGGCCGGGATCGTCGGTGATGCCGGGAACCACCACATGGCGAATCCAGACAGGTACCTGCTTCTCCGCCAGATACCGTGCAAAGGCCAGAATACCGGCATTGTCATGGCCGGTCAGGGCTTTGTGTCCTTCGGCATCGATGTGCTTGATGTCCAGCATCACAAGATCAGTCACTTCCATCAGCGCGTCCAGCTTTTCGTTGTAAGGCGTGTTTCCGGGCCGGTAGGTGATGCCGGAGGTGTCCAGGCAGGTGTGGATCTGCTCCTTTTTTGCCAGGGTGAACAGCTCCAGCACAAAGTCGATCTGCATCAGCGCTTCGCCGCCGGTGACAGTGATGCCGCCCTTGGCGTAGAAGGCCTTATTTCGCCGGTACTCCCTGAGCAGGGACTCCGCCGAACGCAGAGAGCCGGCGTTCATCTTCCAGGTGTCCGGATTATGGCAATACTGGCACCGCATGGGACAGCCCTGCAAAAAGATCACAAACCGGACACCGGGGCCGTCCACAGTGCCGAAGCTCTCTGTGGAGTGGACAAAACCAGCCATAATCTCAGATCTTCTCGTGGAAGGTACGGGAGATGACCTCGTCCTGCTGCTCCTTGGTCAGCTTGACGAAGTTGACCGCGTAGCCGGAAACACGGATGGTCAGCTGGGGATACTTCTCAGGATGGGCCTGAGCGTCCAGCAGTGTCTCCTTGGAGAACACGTTGACGTTCAGATGATGGCCCCGCTTTTCGATATAGCCATCCAGCAGGGAAACCAGATTGTCAATCTGCTTTTCGGTTGCTTTCATATTGATTTCCTCCTTTGGAAAAATGGGAATTACTCGCCGTCCAGACCCTCGAACAGGGTGGGCACAGCGGCGCAGGTGTTGCACTCCAGATCATCAGGCTCCAGACCCAGATCGCTGAGCTCCACGCCCAGGTCGCCGAAGTCGCCCATGAACAGCTCGTCGTCCTTGCCCAGGGCACCGGGGATGATGGAGAAGGTGTTGGAGATGCCGTCCTGTGCGTCCTTGAAGCTCAGCTTTGCGACAGAGGACAGGGAGGCAATGGCACCCTTCTCGTCACGGCGGTGCATGGGGTTGGCGCCGGGAGCGAAGGCCTCGCCCTTCTTACGGCCGTCGGGGGTGGAGCCGGTGGCCTTGCCGTAGACAACGTTGGAGGTAATGGTCAGAATGGAGGTGGTGGGGATGGAATCCCGGTAGGTGTGGTTCTTCCGGACGTGCTCCATGAACTTGTGCAGAACCAGGTTTGCCAGGGAGTCCACACGGTCATCGTCGTTGCCGTACTTGGGGAAGTCGCCCTCTACCTCATAGTCAACCGCCAGACCGGTTTCGTCACGGATGACGCGAACCTTGGCGTACTTGATGGCAGACAGGGAGTCGGCCACAACAGACAGACCGGCGATGCCGGTGGCGAACCAGCGGGTGACCTTCTTGTCGTGCAGAGCCATCTGGATCTTCTCGTAGCAGTACTTGTCATGCATATAGTGGATGACGTTCAGGGTATTGACGTAGACCTTGCACAGCCACTCCATCATGGCATCGAAGCGCTCCATGACCTCATCGTAGTCCAGGTACTCGGAGGTGATGGGACGGTACTTGGGGCCGACCTGCTTCTTGGACACCTCGTCCACACCGCCGTTGATGGCGTACAGCAGGCACTTGGCCAGGTTTGCTCTTGCGCCGAAGAACTGCATCTCCTTGCCCAGACGCATGGAGGACACGCAGCAGGCGATGGCGTAGTCGTCGCCGTGGGTGTAGCGCATCAGATCGTCGTTCTCGTACTGCAGGGAGGAAGTCTCGATGGAAACCTTGGCGCAGTAGCGCTTGAAGTTCTCGGGGAGTCTGGTGGACCACAGAACGGTCAGGTTGGGCTCGGGGCTGGGTCCCAGGTTGTACAGGGTGTGCAGATAACGGTAGGTCATCTTGGTGACAAAATGCTTGCCGCAGGTACCCACACCGGCCAGGGACTCGGTGACCCACTGGGGATCGCCGGAGAACAGGGCGTTGTACTCGGGAGTGCGGGCGAACTTGATCAGACGGAGCTTCATGATGAAGTGGTCAACCATCTCCTGGATTTCCTTCTCGGTGAAGGTGCCCTCTGCCAGGTCACGCTCAGCGTAGATGTCCAGGAAGGTGGAGGTACGGCCCAGACTCATGGCGGCGCCGTTCTGCTCCTTGACCGCGGCCAGATAACCGAAGTACAGCCACTGGATGGCCTCCTTCACGTTGGTGGCAGGCAGGGAGATATCGAAGCCGTAGGAAGCGGCCATCTTCTTCAGATCCTTCAGGGCCCGGATCTGCTCGGACAGCTCCTCACGGTCCCGGATGACCTCCGCGTACATGGCGGAGTCGGTGCGGTTCTTCTGCTCTTCCTTGTCCTCGATCAGACGGTCCACGCCGTACAGGGCCACACGGCGGTAGTCGCCGATGATGCGGCCGCGGCCGTAGGCATCGGGCAGACCCGTGATGATGTGGCTGGAACGGCAGGCACGCATTTCGGGGGTGTAGGCATCAAAAACGCCTGCGTTGTGGGTCTTGCGGTGGAGGGTGAAGAACTCCTTCACCTGGGGGTCCATGGTGTAGCCGTTGTCAGCGCAGGCCTTCTCCGCCATACGGACACCGCCGTAGGGCATCATGGCACGCTTGAAGGGCTTATCAGTCTGGAAACCGACGATGGTTTCCTTTTCTTTGTTCAGATAGCCGGGGCCGTGGGAGGTAATGGTGGAGATCACCTTGGTGTCCATATCCAGAACACCGCCGGCCTCACGCTCCTGACGGGTCAGATCCATAACCTGCTCCCACAGATCCAGAGTGTTCTGGGTAGGGCCTTCCAGGAAGGACTCGTTGCCGTCATACATGGTGAAATTGTGGCGAATGAAGCTTCTCAAATCGATTTCATTGACCCAGCTTCCTTCCCGGAAGCCGCGCCAGCCTGCATAGGAATACTGATTGTCCATTTGTGATTTACTCCTTATTAAAATAGTGCTTGCCCAATTATTTTATCATGGTGGGAAATAATGTCAATACAAGATCCGGACGAATTACGATATTTTGATGCGTTTGTATCGATATTTGTCTACGATTAGGGAAGCTCTGATTAAATCGGCAAGAGCAGATGGCGAGAGATTTTGGCCCAAATTGAAGTTTGGAAAGCGGAGGAATACTTTGTGTATTTCCCGGTTTGCAAACTGAAAAGTTGGGTCAAAAGATCCGTCAGCTGCCGCAGACGATTTATTCAGAGGTTCCTTAGAACAGCCCCCCAAGAATGTGGGGCAGCGGCCTGGAATCAGAAGCGCACAGCGTCCATCATAGCAGACCGAATGAGCGCTGACAACTGATAAATTCTGGAATACCCGGAAATGGTTTCCATAATCTGCCGATTTGGCGGAAAAATGCACAAAAATGCGAAGAAATGGAGGGAAATGGCGATGAATGCTTGATTCTGCCGGGGAAATGGATTATAGTGAAAGAAAAATGCGAAAAACCATCAGAAAAGGAGGTAAGCTATGAGAAAAGCCATTCCCTTTGTACTGGCGGTTGTCCTGCTGCTGAGTCTTGGCGCCTGCGGAAGCGAGCCGCCTCCGGAAACCACCGCCCCTGCCCCTTCCGTCACGGAAACCGAACCCGTCCCCGGGGAGGGACAGGTATTCCGCGTCTATTCCTGGAATGAGGAATTCAAGCTGATCTTTGAGAAATACTACCCGGTTCCTGAGGGTATCACCGTGGAATGGGTGATCCACCCCAACGAAGGCGGCGTGTATAAGTCCATGCTGGACGAGGCTCTGAAAAACCAGGAGCAGCTTCCCCCGGAGGAACGGATTGACCTGTTCCTGCTGGAAATTGACCATGACATTACACGCTACACCAATTCAGCGGATACCCAGGATGTGAAGGCCCTGGGGGTTACGGATTTCTCCAACGCCTACCCCTACACCGTCCAGGCAGCGACGGATGAATCCGGCACCATCAAGGGCGTGTCCTTCCAGTGCTGTCCCTCGGCCCTGATCTATCGCCGGTCCATTGCCCTGGAGGTTCTGGGTACGGACGATCCGGACGCGGTGCAGGAAGCCCTGTCCGACTGGGACAAATTTGCCGCTGTGGCGGCCCAGGCGAAGGAAAAGGGCTATTACATGACCGCTTCGGAGTCAGAAACCTACCGTGTTTTCTCCAACAACGCATCCGCGCCCTGGGTGGATGACCGGGGCAGACTCCAGTTTGATTCCCAGATCCGTGCCTGGATGGACCAGGCCAAACGGTTCTCAGATCTGGGCTACACCATCAACACCGGAATCTGGGACGAGGAAAAGAATGACCAGATGTTTGCCGACGGAAAGACCATGTGCTTCTTCGGCCCTTCCTGGTATTTTAACTTCTGCATGGGCAACGCCCAGGACCCGGAGAAGGGCTGCTTTGGCGACTGGGCCATCTGCCAGGGGCCCCAGGCCCACTTCTGGGGCGGCACATGGCTGATGGCATCGGCCTACACCGACAACCCCACCATGCTGGGGGATGTGCTGGATACCTTCCTCAATGACGAGGATGTGTGCTTTGCATTGGTTGCCAACGAAGCCCAGCTGTCCAACAACCAGGCAGTCAATGAGCGATTTGCTGCGGACCCTTCATACGGCAATGCCTTCCTGGGCGGACAGAATGACGTGGCGATTTTCCTGGAGCTGGCAAAGGATATCCAGTTCCGGCATCATACCGGCTATGACCAGACCATCAACGAAAGCCTCCAGGACTGCTGGAGGGAATACTGTCGGGGTGAGCTCACCGAGGCGGAAGCCATGACCAGATTCTACCGCATGGTCACGGAACAGCATCCCAACATCATGATTCCCTGAACAGACAAAACAATGCGCCGCCCCGGTGAGAAAGCCGGGGCGGCGATGCTCATTCTGTGATTATTTTTTGATCCGGCGGGCGTAGATCTTTGCAAGACCGCCTTCGCTGGTTTCCCTGAACCGGTGGTTCAGGTTTACACCGGTTTCGTGCATGGCCCGGCACACCATGTCATAGCTGATGTTTCGGGAGCCGGTGAGGAAGTAGCTTAAGTTGCAGGCGTTCATGGCCCGGTTGGCGGCAACGGCGTTCCGCTCGATGCAGGGAATCTGGACAAGGCCGCAGATGGGATCGCAGGTCAGACCCAGATGATGCTCCATGGCGCACTCGGCGGCATACTCCACCTGGTCCAGATTCTGGTCATACAGCTCTGCCAGCGCCGCTGCGGCCATGGAGCAGGCGGTGCCGATCTCCGCCTGACAGCCGCACTCGGCACCGGAGATGGAGGCATTCCGCTTGGTCAGGCTTCCGATGATGCCGGCGGCGGCCAGACCCCGGAGGATCTCTTCGTCGGTAAAGCCCCGGGTGATCTGGGCGTATTTCAGCACCGCGGGCAGAACGCCGCAGGCACCGCAGGTGGGAGCGGTGACAATCCGCCCGTTGTCCGCGTTTTCCTCTGCAACGGCGTAGGCAAAGGCGGACAGCATCTGGAATTCCTTCAGGGCAGGGATGTCCTCCTTGGGCACGGATTCGTACAGATACTTGGCCTTGCGCTGGACGTTCAGACCGCCGGGCAGGGTGCCGGTGGCCTTGAGTCCTGCGTCAATGGCGGCCTTCATCACCTGCCAGACCTCCATCAGGAAGTCCCAGATTTCCTCACCCTCGTTCAGCTCCACATAGTCAGACAGCTTGTCGATGTAGCGCCAGTGGCAGAAGTCGGAGATTTCGGCAAAGGAATTCTCGGGATACACCTCCGGGGAGTCCAGATGGCTCTGACCGGGGACACGGATGTCGCCGCCGCCGATGGATTCCACACGCATGGTGCCGATCTCGATATCCCCGGCAAAGGCGGAGAAATCCATGGTGTTGGGATGCATTCCAGGCCATTCTTCCTTGGAAAATACGATTTTTGTCCGATCTTCTCCCAGGGTCTTCAGCAGAACCCGGTCGGTGCCGTGGCCAACGCCGGTCTTGGACAGGGAGCCGTAAAGCACCACCTGGAACCGGTCCGCCTGGGGATGCTGGGCCAGGAACAGCTCCGCCGCGCGCTCCGGGCCCATGGTATGGGAGGAGGAGGGGCCGATGCCAATCTTGTAAATGTCGCGGATGGATTTCATGGAAATGACCTCCGTAATCTGTATTTCCTACAGTATACCAAATTTCTCTTTGAAATACAATCAGAAGATGAATACAATGGCAAGGATGATTGCCACAAGCGTTCCCTGAAGCACCCAGCTCCAGGGGTTGCCGAAGTTCAGGGTCCAACCCTGACTTCTGGGCTTGCGAACGACCAGATTGGCATCTTCCGGATTGGAGTAGGTGTTGAATCCAGTCTGATCCGGGTGGGCAAGATACCACTGACGCACCTCGTCCTCAGTCCATTTTCGTTTCAAAGGAACTCCCCTCTTTTTCTTAATCATACCATATCTGCGTGGGTCTGTAAATCATGGAATGAAATAATCGGGAAGGGGATAAAACCAACTGGTTTTCCTTGACAGATGTGGTATAATAAATAAGACAACGGGGACGGCACCCATAACAAAAAACAGCGTCACACATTTACAATCAGGGGATGATACCCATCGAAAAAAACATTGTTGTTGTAGATGAACAAGGAAATCAATATGAAGCGACCTACCTGAAAAGGGCAAAAGGTCTTGTAAAAAACGGCAGGGCACGCTTCGTAAACGACCATACGATTTGCCTTGCGTGTCCGCCCAATACCGATTTGGAGGACAGTACCATGTCAGAACATAAAGAAGCCATTTCCACGGTCAATCCTTCCGATACCGGAAGATTTACCATCGATTACATTCTGGGCAAGCTGGAAGAGCTTTCGTCCAGCCAGGCCCTTGCGATGGCCGCCATCTCCGAGCTTGGCAAAATAAAGTCCGGCGGTCCCGGTGATCTGGGAACCGAGGGACAGGCCATCGCCATCGGTGATGTTGTAAAAGCAAGAGAAACCACCAACCAGCGGCTCATTGCTTTTTACGAGAAGATGTATGACGATCTGACTGCAAAGCAGCCCTCTGTGAAAGAGATTGCTTTAAGAGCGCTGGAAAAGGCGTCGGACAACGAAGATAAGTGTCGTGTGCTTTCTGAAGCGCTGGACACCATCAGACATCTGGGATAAGGGAAGTATCTGCCGGGGAGAAATCTCCGGCAGATTTTTATGTTGAAATCCTTGAAAAATCTCTGCCACCTCTTGACAGCTGTGATATAATAATGGGAGCAAAATAGGACTACTATCCTGAAAGAGAGGATTTTATATCATGGCAAAAGCAAAAGACAAGAAGGTAGAGCAGATTACCGATATGGAGGTGGACTTTGCCCAGTGGTTCACCGATGTGTGCAAGAAGGCACAGCTCATCGACTACTCCTCCATCAAGGGCGTGTTCATCTACCGTCCCTATGGCTATGCCATCTGGGAGAACATCCAGAATGTTCTGGACAAGGAATTCAAGAAGCAGGGCGTTGAGAATGTCTATATGCCCATGCTGATCCCCGAGAGCCTGCTGCAGAAGGAGAAGGATCACGTTGAGGGCTTCGCTCCCGAGTGCGCCTGGGTCACCATGGGCGGCAATGACCGTCTGGAGGAGAAGATGGCCATCCGGCCCACCTCCGAGACCCTGTTCTGCGAGCATTTTGCTCACGTGCTCCAGTCCCACCGGGATCTGCCCATGAAGTATAACCAGTGGTGCTCCGTTCTGCGCTGGGAAAAGACCTCCCGTCCCTTTCTGCGTCATAGAGAGTTCCTGTGGCAGGAGGGTCACACCATCCACGCCACCGCCGAGGAGGCCAAGTCCTTCACCGAGACCATGCTGAATGTCTACGCCGACTTCTGCGAAAACGTGCTGGCAATGCCCGTTACCCGGGGCCAGAAGACCGACAAGGAGAAGTTCAACGGCGCTGAGGCCACCTACACCATCGAGTGCATGATGCATGACCGCAAGGCTCTGCAGGCCGGCACCTCCCACTACTTCGGCGACGGCTTCGCCAAAGCCTTCGGCATCGAGTTCACCGACAAGAACAATCAGAAGACCAACCCCCATGAGACTTCCTGGGGCGTTTCCACCCGTCTCATCGGCGGTATCATTATGACCCACGGCGATAACAACGGTCTGGTTCTGCCTCCCAAGGTGGCTCCCGTTCAGGTGGTTGTCCTGCCCATCGCCCAGCACAAGCCCGGCGTTCTGGAAGGCGCCTCCGAGCTGCGTGCAAGACTGGCCGCTGCCGGCTTCCGTGTGAAGATGGATGATTCCGACAACTCCATGGGCTGGAAGTGCGCTGAGTACGAGATGAAGGGCGTGCCTCTGCGTGTGGAGTGTGGCCCCCGCGACCTGGAGAACGGTCAGTGCGTTCTGGTTCGCCGGAACGACGGTGAAAAGACCGTGGTCGCCATTGCCGATCTGGAGAAGGCCGTTGCTGAGCAGCTGGAGCTGGTGCACCAGGGGATGTTCGCCCGTGCCAAGAAGAATCTGGAGGAGCACATCTACGAGGCCCACTCCCTGGAGGAGGCCAAGGAACTGCAGGAGAAGAACGGCGGCTTCGTCAAGACCATGTGGTGCGGTGAGCTGGAGTGCGAGCTGGCCATGAAGGAAAAGGCCGGTATGTCCTCCCGCTGCATCCCCTTCGCACAGGAGCATCTGGGTGACACCTGCGCCTGCTGCGGCAAGCCTGCCCAGAAGATGATCTACTGGGGCATCGCTTACTAAGGAACCTCTGAATAAATCGTCTGCGGTAGCTGACGGATCTTTTGACCCAACTTATCCGTTTGAAAACCGGGAAATACACGAAGTATTCCTCCGCTTTCCAAACTTCAATTTGGGCCAAAATCTCTCGCCATCTGCTCTTGCCGATTTAATCAGAGCTTCCCTAAGAAATGCAGAATTAATAATCCGAAGTCGTATTTAAGAAGTATCTGAAAGCGGCGCAGTTCCTGGATGGACTGCGCCGCTTGTTTTTTGGAGGAGGGAAATATGGAACGTGTGATGATTATTGGCTGCTGCGGTTCTGGAAAAACCACTTTGGCCCGGCAACTGGGAGAAAAAACAGGGCTGCCTGTGGTGCATCTGGATCAGATCTGGTGGGCCCCGGGAAACTGGAAGCATATGGAGCGAGAGGAATTTGACCGCCGTCTGGAAGCAGAAACCGCAAAAGCCCGGTGGATTCTGGACGGCAATTTCAACCGGACGATAGAAACGCGGCATAATAAATGCGACACCGTGATTTACCTGGATCTTCCCCGGTGGGTCTGTCTGAAAAGCTGGCTGGGCCGGGTGATCCAAAACTGGGGCCATGCCCGGCCAGACATAGGGGAGGGCTGCGCCGAATGGTTCGATCCGGAAATGGCCCGGACGATCTGGCGGTTCAACCGGGATAAGCGGAAGCGGTACTATGAAATGCTGTCAAACCGCCCGGACCTCCAGATCATCATTCTGAGAAGCCGCCGTCAGGTACGCCGGTTTCTGGAATCATTGGAATAAAAGGAAATCCTCCCCACCTGGGGAGGATATAATTATTGACAAACAATAATTTCTGTGCTACCATAAAGGTGAACTTAAATAAAACGATAATTGGAGGGGTGCCTTATGAAATTCAACCGATCCATGCTGCTCTGGGGAATTGGACTGCTGCTGGCATCGGCGGCGATTGTATGGGGTGGGGGAGAGCTGCTTTTGGCCCTGGCGGTTCCCTTTACCGCGCTGTGCAAGGCTCTGCGGAGCCTTTCGCTGATGAGCGCCGCAGGAAACACCGCCGCCCTGGCACTGTACTGGCTGATTTGTTTCAGCCCGCTTCTGCTGCTGCGCAGAAAGCAGAAGCTGTGGGTGAATCTGCTTCCGGTCATCGGCTGCGCTGTGCTGTTCCGGGTGCTGTGGCTCATGGTGAACCCGGATATGATGCCCGGGGTCATGCGCAATGACCTGGGCAAAGCCATCTACGCCGGAGCGGTGTACAGCGTGCTCCTCACCTGGAGCATTCTGAAGCTGATGACCAGTCCGGGCCTGACCGATTCCGGGAAGGTATACCATGCGCTGGGCATCTTTCTGACGGTCTGCGCCTGGCTGTTCCTGCTGGAGGGCTTCGGCCTGGGACTGAGCCGTTTCCTCTCCGGTCTGAAGGCGCTGAAGGCCGAGCAGACGGCGCTGACCTCCGCCCAGCTTCTGCCCAGCCGGATCTTCCTGGCCCTGGACTATATCCTCGGCGCGGCGGAAGGGCTGGGGCTTGGCTGGCTGCTGCTGCTGGGCAGACGGTTGGTGAAAGAAATCGCGGAAAACCCCTTCAGCGAAGCCTGCCATATGCTTTGCGGCAAGATCATTCTCTGGTGCCGCCGGATCATCTGCCTGCTGGCGGCGGCAAACCTGGGGATGAATCTGGGCCAGGTGCTGCTTGCCGGGAAGCTGGTGAATGTGGATCTGATTCTGCGGCTGCCGGTGCTGAGTCTGGCGGTGGCCTTCTGTCTGATGGCCCTTTCTTGTCTGCTGGATCAGGGCAAGGAGCTGAAGGACGACAACGACCTGTTCATCTGAGGAGGTGGGACAATGGCCATCACGACACATCTGGATGAACTGCTGCGCCAGAGGAACATGACTGCCAAGGAGCTGTGCCGGAAGGTGGGCATCACCGAGGCCAACCTGTCCATCCTGCGCAGCGGCAAGGCCAAGGGTATCCGGTTCCACACCATCAACCGGATCTGTTATTACCTCCAATGCGATGTGGGGGACATTCTGAAATTCGACGGAAATCTGGAGGAGGGAGACGAGGATGAATAAACGTTTGACGCTGATTCTTGTGCTGATGCTTGGAATGCTGCTTTCCGGCTGTCAGCTTGCGGTGGACACGGTGAATGAGGAAGGGCTGATTTCTCAGGATCGGCTGGTTGGCGTTGTGGTGACAACGGAGAGTCTGGATCTGTTTGACATGGAGGGGTATCTGAACGACAATCTGAACGCCATCATGTCCGGCAGAAATCCGGACCAGAGTGCCTACCAGGGCCGCCTTTACGCCCGGGAGGAGCTGGAGGAAGGCACCACCGACAGCGGCAAGGCCTATACCCGGAAATACTACCATTTCGACAATGTGGAAGGCATGGCCCTGATCTATTATACGGCCTATACATATCTGGAGGACGGCACCCTTCTGGAGGAGTTCACCACCGGCGAATGCGGCGAGGGCTTCTGGGATGTGCACTTCGGCACCGAGGAGACACAGGGAACGATCTACCTGCCGGAGGGCGGCGGAGATCTGGTGTTTTATGTGAATCCGGTTTTGCAGGATTCTGAGGGCCGGCTTTATGTTGTCACCGGCGGCGGAATTCATAGTGCCGAAGGGACTGGCAGAATGAGCATGTACTACAACGATGAAGTAAAGGAATCGATTGACGGTAAGGAGATCACCCGAAGCCGGAAATTCGAAGTCCATTTCGAGTGGACAGAAATCCCCGACACCGTGGTGGTCCTCCAGATGGACAGGGAAAACCAGGTCATCGACCGTCTGGAATGCGCCCCGGAGGAGCTGCCGGAGGAGCTGACTCCCATGAAGGACTGCGCTTACGTCCTTTTGGAACAGCACATCGGCGAAACGGTCACCCGGCAGCTGCTCCAGAAAGAGGATACTTCTGTCACCGTCTACACCAGAGGTGACGGCAATGTCTGCGGCGGCAGTGTGATGAACCTCCGCTGGGAAAAGTGAATCCAAACGCCCGTCAGCCGACGGGCGTTTGACATTATCTCTCCAATGTGGTATAACAAGAAAAAATCCACAGGAGGAATGGTATGAAATCCCTCTTTTTCCGAATCACGGCCCTGGTTTTGCTGGCCTGCGTGCTCCTGCCCCTGGGGGCGGCTGCCGCTGACGTAACGGAGGATGGTCATGTGATCGCCCAGCCGGAGCTGCTGGAACAATTCACCTTCCCGGAGGACTGGTCCGCCGACGCCCTCCGGTTCTGTGTGGGCAATGGAATCCTCAAGGGCCGCAGCGATGGCCTTGCACCCGGGGAACCCATCACCCGGGCGGAAACCGCCGCCATACTGGTGCGGCTTCTGGGCGCGGTCAGTTCAAAGCCGGATTTGTCCCGGTTTACGGATGCGGACCCGGCTGCCTGGTACCATCCGGAGCTTGCCGCGGCGGTGGAGCAGGGAATTCTGAAGGGAACCGGCGCTGACAAGCTGAACCCGGACGGCTTCGTCACCCGGGAGCAGGCGGTTACATTGCTCTGCCGGGCCTTCGGAATCCACACCACGGACCCCTACCTGTGGAAAACCTTCGCCGATGGGGAGGGCTGCGCCTCCTATGCCCGGTACGCCGTCAGCGCACTGGCAGAGCAGGGCATCCTCCGGGGCTTCCCGGACGGCACCCTCCGGCCAGGCCAGTCCATCACCCGGGCCCAGATGGCTGTGCTGCTCTACGGCGCGGTGACAGCGGTGTGCGGTGATGGGGAGGGAATTCCCAGCACCCAGGTGGTTATTTACCGGGGAACATCGCCGGTTTCTGAGGGTCTTACCCTGCCCGGCAGCCTGACCGTGGGTTGCGGACAGTCTGGGGCGCTGTCCCTTTCCAATCTGACCCTTTCCGGCAGTCTGATCCTGCGTTCTGCCGCCGGCAGTTCTGTTTCTCTGACCGGCTGCAAGGCCGAAGCGGTGGTCTGCGCCGCCGACCATATGACCGTGACCATAGAGGACACCGTGGATGTGTGCGTGATTCTGGGAGAAAACGTGACCATCACCGGCTCGGGAACCGTGGGCCATCTGATCCTGACCAATGACACCGCCCTGGTCGAAGTGTACTGGGAAACGGTGACTGACCAGACCAAGCCCGACCCTCTGAAAGAGGTGGATACCCTGACGGTCTGGGATACTGTGACCCGGGATACGGCCCTGTACTCCTATGACAATCTAACCGGCTGGCGGCTGGATCTTCCTGCCGGAACCCGTCTGCGCCACTACTATTACCGGGAGGGCAACGCCGCCGCTTCCGTCTACACCGAGGATGGACGGTTCGGCTTCGTGGACATCGACTGCATTGAAATCCCCACGGAACCCCAGAAAATCGCTGAACCCTATTCCCGGGAAATCGCGGAGGGCTTTGTCAATGCCAAGGGCTATGACAGCGCCACCCGGTATCTGATCTGGGTCAGTCTGAAAACCCAGACGGTCAACGTTTTTGAAGGAAGCCAAGGCAGCTGGTCTTTGATCCGCTCCGTGCCCTGCGCCTCGGGCAAAAACGCCACCCCCACCTGCAAGGGCGAATTCACCATCCAGAAAAAGCTCTGGGAATGGGACTTCGGCACCTACAAGGTGAAGAACGTCACCGTGTTCTACGGCGGCTACGCCTTCCACTCCCGGATCTACAACCGGAGCTATACGGAAATGCTGGACGACGCCATCGGCTACCCGGCCTCCGACGGCTGCCTGCGGATGCTGGACGAGGACTGCCGCTACATCATGGACGAAATGCCCTACGGTACCAGAGTAGTCGTCTATTAACGCCACATAACGACACGCCCTACTGCGGAAGAACGCAGTAGGGCGTGTGTCTGATTTTACAATGTATCGAACAGAGCGGTTCCAACTCGCATAACGATTACAGACCAGCTCGCGCACGGGTTGGGAACGGCGGCTCGCCGGAAAACAAGCAGAAATTTTCATCAATGCCGTGCCTGAGCGGTTTCTGCTCGCATGACGCTTTTTGACCAGCTTGCGCACGAGTTGGGAGCGGCGGCTCGCCGGAAAACAAGCAGAAATTTTCATCAATGCCGTGCCCGAGCGGTTTCAACTCGCATAACGATTACAGACCAGCTTGCGCACGAATTGGCACCGGACCCTGTCCGGTTACATCTTCTCGGGAGCGGAGAAGCCCAGAATGGAGATGCAGGCTTCCAGAATGTCCTTGGCAAGACCGATCAGAGCGATGTAGCCGGCCTTCTTCTGCTCGTCCTCCTCGCCCAGAATCCGGGTTTCGTGGTAGAACTTGTTCACCGCGCCTGCCAGCTCATAGATGTAGGCACAGATCAGGTTGGGAGCAGAGCTCTTCAGTGCGGATTCCAGTGCGGGGCCGAACTTGGTGATGGCCAGCATCAGATCCTTGGCATACTGATTGGCAGGGGCCTGGATGGACAGGTGCTTGTACTGACCGTACTTGGCGATGATGCTCTTGACACGGACGATGGTGTAGAGAATATAGGGGCCGGTGTTGCCTTCGAAGGCGGCAAAGCGGTCCATATCAAACACATAGTCCTTGGTGGGCTGATTGGAAAGGTCGCCGTACTTCAGGGCAGCCAGGGCAATCTTGGCGGTGGTTTCCTCCACCTCGTCGGGGCTGACAATCTGGTTTTCCACAACCTTGGCACGGACGAAGTCGGTCATCTCAGCGATGAGCCGCTCCAGACGCATGACACCGCCCTCTCTGGTCTTGAAGGGCTTGCCGTCCTTGCCGTTCATGGTGCCGAAGCCCACGTGTTCCAGTTCGGTGTCAGCAGCCACAATGCCGGACTTCCGTGCGGCACGGAACACCTGCTCAAAGTGCAGGGCCTGACGCTTGTCGGTGAGGTAGAGCATCTTGTCAGGCTTGAAGTCCTGCATACGCTGAACCATGGTGGCAAGGTCGGTGGTGGCATAAATGGCGGAGCCGTCGGACTTCACAAGAATCATGGGAGGAATCTCCTTCTTGTCTGTCTCCTCGGCCACGGGAACCACCCATGCGCCTTCAGACTGGACAGCCAGACCACGATCCTTCAGATCCTGAACCATGGCAGGGATATAGGGGTCAGCGTCGCTCTCGCCCAGCCAGCTTTCGAAGTGAACGTCCAGATTGTCATAAATCCGGGTCATGTCAGCAACGGACAGCCGCATGATATGCTCCCAGATGGCCCGGTAGCCCCGGCGGCCCTGCTGCAGCTCGAAGGTTGCGGTGTGGGCCCGGTCAGCAAAGTCAGGGTCCTCCTTCTTCTTGGCGGAGGCGGCAGGGTAGATCTCCTCCAGTTCGGAGATGGTGAAGGGAGCCTCGGCAGGATACTCGCCCTCAAAATCGGGGTCGAAGTAGGGAAGATCGGGCTGACGCTCCTGAAGCTCGGTGATGATCAAACCCATCTGCAGGCCCCAGTCGCCCAGGTGGATGTCGCCGATGGCGTTGTAGCCCATAAATTTGTGCAGCCGCTTCATGGCCTCGCCGATGATGGCGGAGCGGAGATGGCCGATGTGCAGGGGCTTGGCCACATTGGGGCCACCGTAGTCCACCACGATGGTTTTGCCTGCGCCAACCTTCTCCACACCGAAGTCGGGAGCGGTGCGCATAGCTTCCAGATAGTTCTGGAGGAAGGAGTCGCTGAGCTTCAGATTGATGAAGCCGGGCATGACAGCCTCCACCAGAGAATAGTCGCCCTCATCCAGCTTCTCCACCACAGCCTTGGCAATCTGGATGGGGGCGCACTTGTAGGTTTTGGCGGCGGACAGGGCGCCGTTGCACTGATATTCGCAAAGGTCAGGCCGGTTGGATACGGTCACTCTGCCAAAAGAAGCGTCATAACCGGCATCCACAAATGCCTGCTGCATTTTTGCGGTGATGATATCTAAGATTTTTTCCATAATACAATATACTCCTGATCATTGCGTGTCATTGCGAACCAGTGCGCACACTGGTGTGGCAATCTCCCTTAAAATACGGAATCCTGATGGGGCTTGCCACGTGGGGGCTGTGCCCCTGCCCGCAATGACATACTTGTTTAGTTCTTCTTGCCGACCTTCACCAGGTAATCGTCGTAGGTGCCGTAGTAGTCCTGGATGGTGCCGTCGGGCTGGAAGGCCAGCACACGGTTACAGGTGGACTGCAGCATTTCGTGGTCGTGGGAAGCCAGTAGCACAACGCCGGTGAAGGCTTCCAGGCCCTTGTTGACTGCCTGGATGGACTCCATGTCCAGGTGGTTAGTGGGCTGATCCAGCAGCACGACGTTGGCGCCGGACAGCATCATCTTGGACAGCATGCAGCGAACCTTCTCGCCGCCGGACAGAACGTTGACGGGCTTGAATACGTCCTCGTTGCTAAACAGCATCCGGCCCAGGAAGCCACGGAGGTACACATCATCCTTCTTGGCGGAGAATTCTCTCAGCCAGTCCACCAGCTCGCACTTGTTGCCCTCGAAATACTCGGAGTTGTCCTTGGGCAGATAGGAGCGGATGGTGGAAACGCCCCACTTGATGGAGCCTTCATCGGGCTCCAGCTCGCCCATGAGAATCTGCATCAGAGCGGTCTGGGCCTTCTCGTTCTCGCCCACGAAGGCAATCTTGTCGGTGCGGTTCACAGAGAAGTAAACCTTATCCAGCAGCTTCTCGCCGTCCACGGTGACGGAAACGTCTTTCACGGTCAGAACGTCCTTGCCCAGGTCACGCTCGGGCATAAAGCCCACGAAGGGATAGCGGCGGGTGGAGCAGGGCATCTCTTCAACGGTCAGCTTGTCCAGCAGCTTCCGGCGGGCGGTAGCCTGCTTGGCCTTACTCTTGTTGGCGGAGAACCGCTGGATGAACAGCTGCAGCTCTTCGATCTTCTCCTGGTTGCGCTTGTTCTTGTTGCGGATCATGGCCTGCACCATCTGAGAGGACTCATACCAGAAGTCGTAGTTGCCCACATACATCTTGATCTTGCCGTAGTCGATATCCACGGTGTGGGTGCAGACGGTGTTCAGGAAGTGGCGGTCGTGGAGTTCCCCGTAAGGTGCCGCATGGGCTATAGCGAGCTTTTAAATTCGGTTCCGCTTTGGCTTGCTGATAAAAACCTTTACGGCATTGATTTTAAACTGCTTTACTTCACAAAC
>JAFVMW010000043.1 GCA_017506735.1 Oscillospiraceae bacterium
CGATGTGGCTTCCGGTATTTACTACTACCAGCCCGTCCTGTGGGCGGTGGAGAACGGCATCACCTCCGGCACCTCCGCCACTACCTTCGCACCCGACAACCCCTGCACCAGAGCCCAGGTCGTCACCTTCCTCTACCGGGCTCTGAAGGATCAGTAAATCAGAAGAACGTGCATCCCCACCGGGATGCACGTTCTTTTCTTTCATCAGCCCTGAGGAAATTCCTCCGGCAGGCCGTTTTCAAATTCGATGATGTAACCGATTCTGCCGTTGTAGATCTGATTGGCGGCAATCAGATCCGTGATGACATCATTCCAGCACCAGCCGGCGGTTTCAGTGGTTTTCATGGTTTCCGCCATTTGCACTTCTGTGACAGACTCCCGAAATCCGTCCACCAGGATCAGAAGCAGATTTCCGGACGCCTTATACTAATTCTTAATAAAATGGCCTAAGAGCTCGCCGCGGATAAATCGCGCCGGAAAAGGCCGACGACGACGGTGGGCTGTCGCCCACCGAGGAGGAGAACGCATTCCGGTACGATTTTGACCGGCGAGAATTAGGCAGTTTTATTAAGAGTTAGTATTAGTCACAGACAGGGTATCTTCGTTGGCTGAACGGCCTCCCTAAGCTGAGTAATAGGCAAGGTCAAAATTCATATCACCACTCCTGAAAATCTGTTTTGATATATTTTTTCGTCTTTATTTCACTAATCTTTATACCCTTTGTCAACTGAATACACCATTTTCCCCGTTTTTTCGATCCGTTGTATTGGTTCTTGGATTGACAATACTTTCCACAGTCAGTATAATGATTCTGATCAGAATCTGAAGCCCGTCGCCGTGGATCACGGCAATCTGTCCCTCCGATGGGTACTTCCGTTTCAACTTACAAGAAAGGAGAGGTTACGCTTGCAACACAGCTATTGTCCCTGCTGCATGATGCCCGTGGAACCAGGGCAGAAATGTGGCTACTGCGGCTGCGACACTTCCAGTTTCCGGTCGGAGCCCCACCACATCCCGGCAGGCACCCTGCTGCAGGACCGGTTCTGGGTAGGCCGTTCCCTGGGCGAAGGTGGCTTCGGCATCACTTATCTGGGACGAGATATTAAGCTGGACCGCAGAGTGGCCATCAAGGAATATTACCCCCGTACCCTTGTCCGACGGGATTCCGGCACCACCCTGCGCGTCACCTGTTATACCGGAAGTGATCCCCACTTCCAAAAGGGCGTGGAACAGTTCCTGACCGAAGCCAAGACGCTGGCCCGGCTGGAAGACATTCCGGAGATCGTCAAGGTTATTGACTACTTCCCTGAAAACGACACTGCCTACATCGTCATGGAGTATCTGGACGGAACCACCCTTGCTCATTATGGCATTCGTCCTGCCAACGAGCTTTTCGGAATGTTGATGCCTGTAATGAAGGCTATGGATGCCATGCATCAGGAGGGTGTGATCCATCGGGACATCAGTCCCGACAACCTGATGGTCCTGAAAAAGAACGGTCAGGTGAAGCTGATGGATTTCGGCTGCGCCCGGGAACTCACCGGCAGAAGCACCATGACCATTCAGCTGAAGCCCGGCTTTGCCCCTCCGGAACAGTATACCGGCCATGAGCAGGGTCCCTGGACGGATGTGTACGGTCTTTGTGCCACCATCTATTACTGTATTACCGGAAAACTGCCTCCGGAAGCCACCCACCGTCTGGTTCGGGATGAACTGATCCCACCCTCCCAACTCTGTGAGGGTATCCTGCCCCACCAGGAGCAGGCTCTGGTGAAGGGCCTGGCTGTTATGGTGGAGAACCGCTGGCAGAGTGCTGCACAGCTGTATCAGGCCCTGTATGATCCTGACAGTGTTGTATGGCAGACCAGAACCCCGGACCCCATTGGGGAAACCACCGTGCTTTCCCCGGACTATGGCTATCTGCCCATCTCCCAAAACGGTGCCGCAGTGACCCAGACCGGTCCCAAAATGGCCAGCACCGAATACATCCCAGCCTCCACGCCCAAGTCCAGACCCGGTTCCCGGGCGGAAAAGGCAGTTGCCGCCGCTACGGCATCCGCCGGCACACCTCTGGGCGCTCCCCACAAAAAGGAGAAGAAAAAGAAGAAAAAGGGCATCGGCACATTCCTTTTGCTGTTGCTGCTTCTGGGTGGAGCTGCCGCGTTTTGGTTCCTCCATCCCCATCAGTTCGGGGAGTGGACGGTTGCAAAGGCTGCAACCTGTATGGAAACCGGTCTGGAGCAGCGCAAATGCTTCTGCGGTGAAACCCAGCAGCAGGTACTGGAAATCGTCGATCACACTCCTGTGGTGGACGAAGCCGTTCCTGCCACCTGTATCTCCACCGGTCTCACCGAGGGCAGCCATTGCTCCGTCTGTGGTGAAGTCTTTACCGCACCCAAGGAGACCCCTATGACTGCCCATGACATTGTTACCCTAAAGGCAGTCCCCCCCACCTGTACGGAAACCGGTCTGAGCGAGGGTGTGGGCTGTTCCTACTGCGACTACATCCAGGTTCCCCAGGAAACCGTGGAAGCCCTGGGACACAATCCGGTTGTCACCCCTGCGGTGGAGGCAACCTGTCAGACAGAAGGCAAGACCGAGGGCGTTCACTGTGATCGCTGTGGAATGGTAATTGCCCCCCAGCTGTCCACCCCCAAAACCGCCCACGATCCCGTTACCGATCCTGCTGTGGCAGCAACCTGTTCCTCCACCGGCAAGACCCAGGGCAGCCACTGCGCTGTCTGCGGTACTGTGATCTCTGCCCAGAACACCACCCCCAAGACCGATCATACCCCTGAATCTGTTCCCGCTGTAGCACCCACCTGCTCCAGCACCGGCAAGACCGAGGGCACTCGCTGCGCCGTTTGCGGCATCACCCTGGAGGGTCAGGATACTGTGCCCAAAATTGCTCACACTCCTGTTACAGATCCCGCAGTTGCCCCCACCTGTTCCAGTACCGGTAAAACCGAAGGCAGTCACTGCTCCGTGTGCGGCGCTGTGATCAAGGCCCAGGAGTCCGTCCCCACCATCGCCCATACCCCCGTTACCGATCCTGCCGTTCCTGCTACCTGCACCAGTGAAGGCCTGAGCGAAGGCAGCCACTGTGCTGTCTGTGGTGTGGTTCTGGTGGAGCAGACCGTTGTGGAAGGCAAGACAGGCCATGACATCAGCGCCATCGGTTACTGCAACAACTGCGGTCAGCCTCAGTGGAGTATGAGCCTGAGCATCACCCCCCATTATGACCGCGTGAGCGAGGACGGCGCCCTGTCTGTGACCATCAGCTATCAGCTCCATGGCCTGGATCCCAACTACACCGGCAGCTTCTCCTACCGGCAGTACCAGACCGGCCAGAGCATGCAGTCCGGTTCCATCGGCTGCACCAAAGACGGCGACAGCGGCAGTTTCACCATCCGCCTGTACAACTGGCAGGGAACCACCCTGTCCTTCTCCGTGTACAGCGACAGCGGCTTTGAGATCGCCAGCTGTTCCAGCTCGTTCTGATCCCATTTCATTTCAGAAAGGAGAACCACATGGGTCTTTTTTCTTTCAACCAGCGTTCCTCTGTCCCGGAACGGCCCAGCCTCCCCGGAAAGGTCCGGATCGGACAGCTTCAGGGGCTGGGGGACCGGGACAGCCAGCAGGATGCCTTTGTCGTTTCCGGTACGGACTGCCAGCACACCGGAATGCTGGCAATGGTGGCCGACGGCATGGGTGGCCTGGTCAACAGCGGACAGATCAGCGCTGCCGTTGCAGAAGCCGTCAGCGATGCCTATATCCCCGGCAGCGACGTTCCTGCCTCCACACAGCTTCTGGCCCTGGCCCGTAGTGCGATCCAACGCGCTGCTGCCCTGACCAAAGATTTGACCTACAAAAGCGGCACCACTATGATCGCCTGCATTCTGCAGAATGGCGGCCTAAGCTGGATGTCCATCGGTGACAGTCGGCTTTGCTTGTGGAGAAACGGTGGTCTGATCCAACTGAATCGGGATCACAACTTTGTCCATGATCTGCTGGTGCTGACCATCGGCGGTCAGATGACGCCGGAGCAGGTATTCGCCAATCCTCGCCGGGAGGCCCTGACCAGCTGCATTTCCCAGGAATTTCCCCGGTATTTTGATTTCAACCAGGAGCCAGTTTCCCTTCTGCCCGGTGACCGGGTCATTCTGATGAGCGACGGTGTTTACCGATCCTTGACGGAGCAGGAACTGTGCGTTGCCCTGGAGCAGCCGGCGGACAAATCCGCCGATCTGATCAAGCGTCAGATTGAAGCCAAGTCCCTGCCTCAGCAGGACAACTTCACCGCTGTCATTCTGGAAATTCTATAAAAAAGAGTTCTGCTGCAGATTGCTTTGCAGCAGAACTTTTTGCGCCTGCCGGGACAGACCCGGCAGGCGCAAATTGTTTGTAGGAATAATCAGTTCTTCAAAGCGCGGAAGAGGAAGGTGACCACCTGGGCTCTGGTGCAGGGGTTGGAGGGTGCAAACGTTGTTGCGGAGGTTCCGGAAGTGATGCCGTTCTCCACAGCCCACAGCACCGGCTGATAGTAGTAAATGCCCTCGGCCACGTCGGTGAAGGGATTATCCGTTCTCTGGGGCGCTGGCTGGCCCATGGTGCGCCACAGGAAGGTCACAACCTGGTCACGGGTGCAGGGATTGTTGGGGGAGAATTTGCCGCCGCCGGTGCCGGAGGTAATGCCATTTTCCACGGCCCACAGCACAGCCTTGTAGAAATAGTCGGCTGCGTTCACATCAGAGAAGGGATTCTCAGCGGAAGCAGGCTCCGGGGAGCCCATCGCTCTCCAGAGGAACGTAACTACCTGTGCTCTGGTACAGGTTGCGTTGGGCGCGAAGGTGGTGGCAGATGTACCGGAAGTGATGCCATTTTCCACCGCCCAGAGGACAGGCTCGAAGAAGTAGGCATCCGTGCTCACATCCGTGAAGGGACAGTCGGGAGCGGCAACCTGTTCGGTCCGTGTTTCCTCACAGACGGTGCAGGTGTAGGTGATCACATCACCGGTCTGCACACCCTCGTCCCAGCTGTGGTCCACCGTGGGCACAAAGCTGTCGATGAAGGCATGGCCGCAGACGGTACAGGTGTGGGTGGTGTAGCCGTGGTCGATGCAGGTGGGAGGCACCACCACATCTTCATACTGATGTCCGCTGGCAGGGACTCTTCTGGTTTCGTTGAAATCGCAGCGGCTGCACTCCCGGCGCTCGTCGTGTTCCATAGTACAGGCGCCATCGCCCACGGGAAGCCAGTCCCCCAGATCGTGGCCCAGGGCAGGGGTTTCGTCGGTGACATAGCTGTCGCCGCAGACACAGGTGTGGGTGGTGTAGCCGCCCATCACGCAGCCGGCCTCCGTGACCACGGTTTCATAATTGTGGCCGGTGGCAGGGAGGGTCTGGGTTTCGGAGTAGCCGCAGCTGCAGGTGGAGGTGGTGTAGCCGTCCTCGGTGCAGGTGGGCTCCTCGGTAACGACGGTGAAGGTATGCTGGTGAGCGGTGACGGAGACCACCTTGAAGCCCCAGCTGGCCTGGGAACTGTCAGAATGCAGCAGCAGCTTTACGGTATCGCCGGGGATCTCCAGGGTAACGCCGGCCAGCTGGCTGCCGGTGAAGGAATCGTACTCCACGAATTCGCCATTCTCCAGATAGTAAACATACAGAACGTCATATCCATATTCAAACAACGTCCGGCTGTCGAAGGTGATGACCAGCTGGGAGGCTCCTTCCAGAGTGTACTGCCAGAAATCCCGGCAGTTGTTGGGATAATCGTGGGGGCTTTCCAGTTCGGCAGGGTCGGTGACAATGTAGCCGTTGTTGGTGACGGTGATCCAGCAGGTGGCGGTAACGCCGCTGCCGTCGGCTGCGGTGGCGGTGATGGTGGCGCTGCCCTTGGAAACCGCGGTGACCAGACCGTTCTCGTCCACCGTTGCGATTGTGGAATCGGAGGACTCCCAGACAACGGCCTTGTTGTTGGCCTCCTCGGGGTAAACGGTGGCAATCAGCTGGAGGGTTTCCATATCAGCCAGGGAAGCGGAGCCCTGATTCAACACAATGGAGGTCACACCCTGCAGGACGGTCACATTGCAGCTGGCCGTCATGGTACCGGTGGTGACTTCGATCTTGGTGCTGCCCATGCCCACAGCGGTGATCAGGCCGTCCTCAGAAACAGTGGCAACGCTCTCGTCGGAGGAGGACCAGGTCAGCAGCTCCGTGCAGTTTTCGGGAGCCACGGAAACGGTCAGCTGGACGGTGGCGCCGGTGTAGAGGGTCAGGTTCGTTTCGCTCAGGGTGACGCTGGTGGCGTGGACATCCTGGTTGACGAAGGTGATGCCCTTTTCCCGGGCATAGGTTTCGGCATAGGTTCCGGTGAGACCGTAGATGGTCATCTTGCCGGGGTAGCTGAAGGCGGAGTCGGCGATCTCGGCCATGGACCGGGGCAGAGTGATGGAGGTGAAGTCTACGCAGTTCTTAAACGCGTTGTTCCTGATGGCGGTCACACCGGCAGGCACAACTAGACTGGGCAGAGCATCGCAGTGCTCGAAGGTGGAATCGGGGATGCTTGCATAGCCTGCGCCCCAATCCACATCGGTCAGTGCGTCGCAGTCATAGAAAATCTTCGTACCCATGCTGGTGACGGTATCGGGGATGGATACGGTAGTCAGGGCATCACTGTCATAGAATGCGCCTTCGCCGATGGTCTGGGTGCCCTCGGGCAGAATGGCGGTTTCCAGCGCGTCACAGTTTTCAAAGGCGTACTGCTGGATCTCAATCAGACTGCTGCTCCAGACCACTTCAGCCAGGGAAGTACAATTCTTGAATGCGTGATCCTGGACGGTGGTGACGGTATCCGGCAGGACAATCCGCTCCAGAGCGGTACAGCCCTCAAACGTCCGGGCCATGATGTTTACACGAATGCTGGGCAGGGTGACTTCCTTCAGGGCGGTGCAGCCGGAGAAAATCTCGGTGTACATGGACTCAACAGAATCGGGCAGAACGATGGATTCCAGTGCGGTGCAGTTCTTGAACAGGGCATAGCCCAGTTCCGTGACGGCGTTGGGGATGACGATGTTCTTCAGATTGGAACAGCCGTTGAATACTTCCGCTCCGATCAAGGTCACAGTGTCAGGAATGGTGACGGTTTCCAGTGTGGTACACTGCAGGAACAAATAGGCAGGGAGGGTGGTCATACCCTCTTCCAGGACAGCGGTCGTCAGGTTATCGCAGCTGCTGAAGGGGCCGCCGTCACCGGAATGGCTAACAGATTGCAGCGTCTTGGGAATGGTGACGGAAGTGAGCGAACTGCAATCCTGGAATGCCTTACTGCCTAACTTGGTCAGGCTGGAGGGCAGCGTAACGCTGGCGAGTGCATGGCAGCTTTGGAATGCGCAAGTACCGATCTCAGTGACAGAGTCGGGAATGGCAACAGATTCCAGATCAAAGCACCAACGGAACAAATAATCAGGAATCTTGGTCATACCCTCCTCCAGAACAGCCGTTTTCAGATTCACACATCCGTTAAAAGGACCGCCTTCGTTGCTGTTGGAAACAGATTCCAGGTTTTTGGGAATGGTGATGGAGGTCAGGCCACTACAGTTGCGGAAGGTGTTGGAGCCCATCTTAGTCAGACCTTCGGAAAGATTCACGGTTTCCAGGGCGGAGCAGTTTTCAAAAACATAACCGCCAAACTCTGCCATGGCAGCGGGGATGGAGATGGAGGTCAGGCTGGTGCAGTCCTTGAAGGCCCAGCTGCGGATCACGGTAACAGCTTCAGGGATACGGATGGCAGACAGGCTGGTGCAGCCCTCAAAGGCGCGCTGACCGATGTCTGTCACGCTGTCGGGCAGAGTAACGGATTCCAGAGCGGCACAGTACTGGAACAGGCTGTTGGGGATAACGGTGGCTCCCTCGGCGATGACAGCGGTCTTCAAATTGTCGCAGCCGTTGAAGGGGGCATCTGCGGCGGTCAGGGTTGCGGGAATGGTGATGGAGGTCAGGGCATCGCAGTTCAGGAAGGTGTGGGAGCCCATCTTGGTCAGACCTTCGGAAAGATTCACGGTTTCCAGGGCGGAGCAGTTTTCAAAAACATAACCGCCAAACTCTGCCATTGCAGCGGGGATGGAGATGGAGGTCAGGCTGGTGCAGTCCTTGAAGGCCCAGCTGCGGATCACGGTAACAGCTTCGGGAATGGAAATGGAAGCCAGGCTGGTGCAGCCCTCGAAGGCTCGCTGACCGATGTCTGTCACGCTGTCGGGCAGAGTAACGGATTCCAGAGCGGCACAGTACTGGAACAGGCTGTTGGGGATAACGGTTGCGCCCTCTGCGACGACAGCGGTCTTCAGATTGACGCAGTATTCGAAGGGGCGTTCCACGCTGGTCAGATTGCTGGAGACTACAACGGAAGCCAGCTTCTGGCAGTCCCGGAATGCGCCGGTGCGCAGGGTGGTCAGGCTGTCCGGCAGAACCAGGTTTTCCAGTCCGTGGCAGAACTCGAAGGCGTAGCTGCCGATCTCTGTCAGGGAATCCGGGAAGGTGATCTGGGTCAAGCCGGAGCAGTACTGGAAGGCCCGGACGCCGATGTAGGTCAGGCTCTCCGGCAGGGTGATTTGGGTCAGGCTGGTGCAGCTGGTGAAGGCGTTGTCTCCGATTTCGGTGACGGAGGCAGGAATGGTGACGGAGTCCAGTGCAGTGCAATTCTGGAACAGGTTGTTGGGGATAACGGTTGCGCCCTCTGCGATGACAGCGGTCGTCAGATTGCCACAGCCGGTGAAGGGGGAACCTGCGCTGGTCAGACCGGCGGGGATGGTGACGGAGGCCAGCTTCTCACAGTTCTGGAATGCGCCGGTGCGCAGGGTGGTTAGGTTGTTCGGCAGAACCAGGTTTTCCAGTCCGTGGCAGAACTCGAAGGCGTAGTTACCGATCTCTGTCAGGGAATCCGGGAAGGTGATCTGGGTCAAGCCGGAGCAGTACTGGAAGGAACGCTCACCAATGGAGTACAGTCCCTCGGGGAGGGAGATTTGTGTCATGGCGCTGCAATTATGGAACAGATAGCCGGGCAGGTCGGTCATACCCTCTTCGATGACAGCGGTCGTCAGATTGCCACAGCCAGTGAAGGGGGAACCTGCGCTGGTCAGACTGGCGGGGATGGTGACGGAGGCCAGCTTCTCACAGTTCTGGAATGCGCCGGTGCGCAGGGTGGTCAGGTTGTTCGGCAGAACCAGGTTTTCCAGTCCGTGGCAGAACTCGAAGGCGTAGTTACCGATCTCTGTCAGGGAATCCGGGAAGGTGATCTGGGTCAGCCCGGAGCAGTACTGGAAGCTGCGCTCGCCAATGGTGGTCAGGGCAGCCGGAAGGGTAATGCCGGTGAGGCTGGAGCAGTACTCAAAGGCGGCATTGCTGATCAGGGTCACGGAATCCGGGATGGTGACGGTTTCCAGTGCAGCACACTTCCGGAACAAGCAGTAGGGAATGGTGGTCATGCCGTCCTCAAAAACTGCGGTTGTCAGATTGTCGCAGCTATTGAAGGGACCGCCGTCACCATTGTGATTGCCGACGGACTCCAGTGTCTTGGGAATGGTGATGGAGGTCAGCCCATCACAGTTGCGGAACGCATTGGTGCCAATGTAGGTCAGACGGCTGGGCAGGGTGAGGCTTTCCAATGCGGTGCAGTCGTTAAAAGCATAATCGTTGATGGCAGTGACTGAATCGGGGATGGTGATGCCGTTCAGACTGGTGCATTGCTCAAAGGCGGCATTTCCGACGGTGGTCACAGAGTCCGGGATGGTGACGGATTCCAGTGCGGTACAATTCCGGAACAGGTAACCGGGAACGGTGGTCATGCCGTCCTCAAGAACTGCGGTTGTCAGATTGTCGCAGCTGTTGAAGGGGCCGCCGTCA
>JAFVMW010000044.1 GCA_017506735.1 Oscillospiraceae bacterium
AAGCTTTTCTGGGGGTGTGGTTGGTGAACCAATTTTGACCCCAAAAATTATCCACAGGTGCAAAATCGTCTAAACGTCAGCGGAGGATCCCGTTTCTGGAATCCTCCGCCTTTTGTTAGGCTGTTATTTTACAGCCCCTTGCATTTTGGGGGCTTATGGGCTATGATGGGGGCAAGGAAGTGATACCATGCAGAATGTAGAAATTCAGGTCATTGCAAGAATGCGCAGTGATTTTCCCACGAAATTCGGCATCCCCCGGCAGCCCAGTCTGGTGGAGGGCCTGCGCTCCACCATCGTATTTGAGCCGGAGTTCCGGAATCCCGACACCTTGAGAGGTCTGGAGGGCTTCAGCCATCTGTGGATCATCTGGCAGTTTTCCGAGGCCGTCCGGTCTGACTGGTCCCCCACCGTCCGTCCGCCCCGGCTGGGGGGCAACACCCGGATGGGCGTGTTCGCCACCCGAAGCCCCTTCCGGCCCAATTCCCTGGGGCTGTCCTGCGTAAAGCTGGAACGGGTGGAATACGACACAAAAGACGGGGCGGTGATCCATGTGTCCGGCGCGGATCTCATGGACGGCACCCCCATTTTCGACATCAAGCCCTACATCCCCTATGCGGACGCCCACCCCGATGCCCTGGGCGGCTTCACCGATACGGCAGAGGATTTTCTGCTGGAGGTGGATTTCTCTCCGGCGCTGTTGGCTTTGCTGCCGGAAAGCAAGCGGCAGGCGGCCATTGGTGTCCTCAGCCACGATCCCCGGCCCAGCTATCAGCGCAAGCCCGAGCGGATCTACGGCCTGCCCTTTGCCGGGTTTGACATCCGGTTCCGGGTGGTGGAGAAAAAACTCTCGGTGCTGGAAGTGGTTCCTCTTGAATAAGACAAAACCGCCGGTCCTTCGACCGGCGGTTTCCGTATTTACTTGACTCTGACGATGCAGGAGAAGGTTTCTCCGTCGATGGTGGCGCTGATGGTGACGCGGCCTGCGGTGAGGCCGGTGATCCGGTTGCCGGAAATATCCACAACGCCCTCGGTGCTGACGCTCCAGGCTACCTCAGCGGTTTCCCCGGCGGCATTCTTCAGCCGCAGGGTAAAGGCCTCGCCCACCTTCAAGGTTACGTCGGTATGGCTGATCTGCCAGCCGGTATCCTCGGTAGGCTCCGTATCCTCGGTTTCGTCGGGTTCGGCGGTTTCGAAATTGCAGCGGATGATACACTTGGCGGTTTCGCCGTTGTAGGTAACGGTGACGGTGGTGGTGCCGCCGGATACCGCGGTGACCTTGCCGTTAGGCTCCACGGTGGCAATGGTGTCATCCTTCACGGAGAAGCTCACCACAGCAGGGCTGACGGTTTCGCCATTGTACTTGATGGTCAGACGGAAGCTCTCGCCCTCGGAGAAGAAGGTCACATCGGAGTGGCTCAGCTTCAGACCCTCCTTGTTGGGCTCGGTGGGCTTGGTGGTTTCCTCGGGTTCGGTGGGTTCCGTGGGAGCAGTGGTTTGGGTGGGCGCGGTGGTTTCCTCGGGGAAGTCGCAGGTTACCTGGCAGGTCCGGGTCACATCGCCGCAGGTGATGGTGATGGTCGCGGTGCCGGGGCCCACAGCGGTCAGGACGCCGTCCATGCTGACCTTGACCACAGACTCGTCACTGGAGGTCAAAACCAGTCCGTCGGTGGTGTCGGCAGGGGTGGTGGTTACGGACAGCTTCCAGGCCTTGCCTGCTTCCGTAAAGGTCACATTGCTGTCGCTGACGGTCAGACCCACGCAGGGAACGCCGGTTTCGGCAGGCTCCGTGGTCTGGGGAACCTGGGTGCCGGGCGCGGTGGTTTCGGGCACCTTGGGATTGTCGTAGGCATCACGGCCCTTGTAGAACCGCCATCCGATGTAGAAGCTCACCAGCAGAATGCCGATGATCAGAAGAACCACAATGGCGATCAGACCAGGGCTGGCCTTGGGCTTTTCCTGCCTGGGCTCCCGGGAACGGGGGGCATCCGCAGGAACCACCGCCTGGCGGCGCTTCTGCACATTCTTATTGGAAAAACGACCGCCCTTGACAGGGCTGTAGGCTGCGGCACCGGCGGCCGGGGCAGCGGAGCCGGGTACATCCTCATCGGCCACGGTTCTGCTGTTTTCTCTGGGGTAGCCGCAGATGGGACAGACATCAGCCGTATCCGGATAGACCGTCGCGCAAATATCGCAGATAATCTTACTCATAAATCTCCTCCAATCCGCCCAGACTTTTTATGCCGGGCTTTTTGTCCATGTTATCATAACACTTTCCGCGTCAGAAAACAACTGGTTTTGCAGAACAATCCTGTTGCTTTTTTTGTAAAACTATATTATGATATAAAGGTATAACCATAAGGAGGTGATCGTTTTGTCAGAACCAAGACTTATTTCCCCCATGCTGGACAATTTTGGTCTGGGCGGAGCTATCTCCACTCACAGCGGCGTCAGCTGCTACCCGGCCATGCGCGTGGATTCTGATGAACGATATATTGTAAAAACCATCTCCGTTCCCGCTTCCCAGCTGCAGCTGGAGGCTCTGCTGCTGACCGGCGCCTATCCTGACGCTGAGTCCGCCAGATCCTATTTCAAGGATCTGACCCGTGGGATTCGGAGCGAAATTGAAATTCTGGACAAGCTGGCAGCCCGCCGCGGCTTCCTGACCTTCCTCAGCTCTCAGATCGTCCCCATGGACGAGGGTGTGGGCTATGAGATCTATCTGCTCAACTACTACCGCAAAACCCTGGAGCGTCATCTGAAGAAGGACCCCCTGACCCATCTGTCCGCCATCAATCTGGGCATCGATCTGTGCGCCGCCCTGGCCCTGTGCCGGGAGATGGGCTATCTGTATGTGGATCTGAAGCCCTCCAATATTTTCATCAACACCGCTGCCCAGACCTATCACCTGGGCGACCTGGGCTTTGTGGCCCTGGACTCCCTGCGCTACGCTTCCCTGCCCGACCGCTACCGCAGCGATTACACCGCTCCCGAGGTGGAGGATGCTTTCTCTACGCTGAACACCACCATGGATACCTATTCCCTGGGTCTTGTGCTGTATCAGTGCTACAACAATGGCCAGCTCCCCTTTGCTTCCCAGGAGGAAAAGGCCGCCCTGCTGGAGCGGCTTGCCGCCGGTGAGGCCATCGCGCCCCCCATCTATGCCGACTATGAGCTGTCCGAGATCATCCTGAAGGCCATTGCCTTCAAGCCGGAGGACCGCTGGCAGAGTCCTGTGGATATGGCGGAAGCACTGATCGGCTATATGAAGCGCAACGGTGTCAACGACATTCCCATCGGGCCTCCCGTCATCGAGGAGCCTCCTGTTGTGGAGGAGCCGTTCGAGCCAGAGTATGCCGAGGATGCGGAAGAAGAGAACGAGGAAGCCGCTCCTGCTGAGGCAGAAGCCGCCGAAGATGCTACCAAAGCGGAAGTCCCTGCCGAGGAAGTGTCCGCCGGGGAAGTTCCCGGGGAAACCACAGAGGAAGCGCCTGCGGATGAAGCATCCGAAGCAGCGCCTGCTGCCGAAGACGTGTCTGAGGCCCCGGAGGAATCCGAAGAAGCGGCCCCTGCCGAGGACTGGATTGACCGGATGGACGCCATTCTGTCCGAGGACGGCGATGCAGAAGAAACCGATGCGGAAGCAGACGAGCCTTCCCTGCGCCAGCTGCTGGAATCCGACGAGGAGGAGCTTGCCCTGGGCGATGCGGCCCTGGCTGAGGAAGCCCTGTCCGATGATACCGCCATGCTGATGGGCCAGGTTCAGGAGCTGATCGAGCACGAAGCCCCTGCCCCTGTGGTGGCTCCCGAGCCCATTGAGATCCCCATGCCTGCCCCCATCCTTCCCGAAGCGCCCGAGGAAGAGCCTGAATTCCGGATTCCCGACAATCAGCTTTTCCGGCCCCTGGAGGATGACGACGACTATGACGAGGATGAGGACGCCGATCCTGTGGAGGACTTCTCCCCCGAGGGTGCCCGGACCTGGAAGCGTCTGATCACCCTGATCATTGTTCTGATTCTGCTGGCCGGCGCGGCTTTCGGCGGCTACTATTATTACCGTAACATTTATCAGCAGGAGATCGACAGTCTGACTGTTACCGGCCAGGCAGATACCCTGACTGTCACCGTGGTTTCCGACATGGATATGAGCCTGCTGACCGTGGTCTGCCAGGACACCTACGGCAACCGCAAGACCGGCACTCTGAACAACGGCCAGTGCGTCTTTGAGCATCTCCAGCCCGGTTCCCAGTACATCATCAGCCTGGAGGTGGAAGGCTTCCACGAGCTGCTGGGCGCAGACCCCAAGAGCTACGCCACCCCCGAACGAACTCAGATCGTGGATCTGAATGCCGTCACCGGCGCCGAGGACGGCACCGCCATCGTCACCTTCGGCGTGGAAGGTCCCGAAAAGGGCGAATGGACACTGACCTGCTCTGCCGAAGGCGAGGAGGACAAGGTCTTTACCTTCACCGGCCATACCTACACCGTAGTCGGTCTGACCCCCAATACCCAGTATCTGCTCACCCTGACCGGCGGAGATCAGATGTACCTGATCGGTGAAAACACCCTGGAATTCACTGCCCGTCGGGTGGTCTATGCCCAGGATCTGATTGTCACCGGCTGCACCATGGACACCATGAGCATCCAGTGGGCCGTTCCCGAGGGCATGGAGGTCAGCAGCTGGACTGCCCGGTGCTACAATGATGAGGGCTTTGACCAGGTTCTGGTGGTCCAGGAGGCCAACGCCACCTTCACCGGCCTGTCCCCCGATTCCCCCTACACCCTGGAGGTCACCGCCGAGGGCATGACCCAGAGTATGCGTACCTATGTCACCGCCAACCCCATCACCATCACCAATGTCAACGCCCAGGTCAGCGGTCTGACCATTGATCTGACCTGGACCTTCGAGGGCAAGGCCCCCGAAAATGGCTGGGTGGTATTCTACACCGTGGACGGCGGCACCGAGCAGCGTGTTGTGGACACCGACGAGGCTTCCCTGACCATCTACCCTGCCGCCCCAGGCAGCTCCTACTCCTTTGTGATTCAGTCTGCCGACGCCACCAGTGTGTTCGGCGGCACCGGCAGCGCCCAGGTTCCTGCCTACTCCGGGGACAGCTTCTCCGGCTACGGTCTGCGCGCTTCCAACATCACCGTTTCCCTGTACAAGGCTCCGGGCGACAGCTTCTCCCGGCATGATCTCACCGACGCCAACGCCACCACCGCATTCTCCGCCGGTGACACCATGGCCCTGAAGTATTTCACCTCCAGCATCTATCAGATCTCCAGCGACCGGATCACCACCCTGATCGTCATCCGTGACGCAGAGGGCAGACTGTCTGCTGTGGATGCCTGGTCCCGGACCTGGGACGATATGTGGGACAGCGGCTACTGTGTTGAACACATGACCAAGCTGCCCAAGGTTCCCGGTGACTACACCATGACCATCTACCTCAGCGGCAAGCTGCTGGCCGAAAAGACCATCACCATCCGCTGATCATCCCCCAACACCCACGAACCAGCCGCCCATTTGGGCGGCTGTTTTTTTGTTTTGTGATGTTGTCACGGAATTCCGGGGCGGTTTTGGGTATGCTATAGCCACAAGGAAACACAAGCGCACAGCGAAAGGAGTGCATTTTATGAGAATTGCTTTTTTTGACGCAAAGCCCTACGATATGCCCGGCTTCGACCGGTACGCCGCAGAGGCAGGGCTGGAGCTGAAGTATTTTGAAACCCGGCTCAACGAGGACACCGTTTCCCTGGCCGCCGGCTTCGACGGGGTCTGCGTGTTTGTCAACGATGTGGTGAACCAGGCGGTCATTGAACGGCTCCACGAGCTGGGAGTGAAGGTCATCGCCCTGCGGTGCGCCGGCTTCAACAATGTGGATACCCGGGCGGCCTATGGCAAAATTCATGTGTTCCGGGTTCCGGCCTACTCCCCCTACGCAGTGGCAGAACACGCCATGGCATTGCTGCTGACCATCAACCGCAGAACCCACAAGGCCTATATGCGAACCAAGGATTTCAATTTCAGCCTGTCCGGCCTGACGGGCTTTGACCTCCACGGCAAGACCGTCGGTGTCATCGGCACCGGCAAAATCGGACGGATCTTCGCGGATATCTGCCGGGGCTTCGGCATGAAGATTCTCGCCTATGACA
The DNA here is from genome assembly GCA_017506735.1 of Oscillospiraceae bacterium. Taxonomy (GTDB): domain Bacteria; phylum Bacillota; class Clostridia; order Oscillospirales; family Oscillospiraceae; genus Faecousia. The sequence goes on from JAFVMW010000044.1 coordinate 6,154, forward strand.
AGTTCCCCAATCCGGAATCCGGTTTGGATTATGTCAACCTGGACGATCTGTTCGCTCAGTCGGACATCATCTCCCTCCACTGCCCTCTGAACGAGGAGACGGAGCATCTGATCAACGCCGACTCCATCGCCCGGATGAAGCAGGGCGTGGTCATCGTCAACACCTCCCGGGGCGGCCTGGTGGACACGGAGGCTCTGATTGAGGGCATCAAGTCCAAACAGGTGGGCGCGGCCTGCCTTGACGTGTACGAGGAGGAGGGCGACCTGTTCTATGAGGACTACTCCGGCCACATCGTCCGGGACGACAAGCTGGTGCGGCTGATTGCCATGCCCAATGTGCTGGTCACCAGCCATCAGGCCTTCCTGACGGAGGAGGCTCTGGAGAACATCGCCCAGACCACGGTGGAAAACCTGGTGAAGTTCTCCAACGGCATCCCCAGCCCGGATACCGAGGTCTGCTACCGCTGCCCCAGAGCAGAGGACTGCCGGAAGGAACGTTCCGGGAAATGCTTCTGAGTTAGAGTGGAGATTGGAGAGTGAAGATATTTTACGATCCACAAAATAAGTAAAAAAGAGCCGAATTGGAGTTTTTCTCCCATTCGGCTCTGGTTGCTTTATATTGGAGTTATCTCAACGCTCCACTCTTCACTCTATGAACTCCCATTTTCCGTTATCGGCCAGCGTTCTTGGCGTTGGGATGGCGTCGAACTGGATGATATAGCCCTCCCGGTCCCTTGGGAGGCCGATGACGGTGCCTTCGCCGAAGATCATATGGCGCACCCGTTTGCCCACGCAGTCGGGCTGCTTTTCCTGCCGGGGTGCGAAGTCCTCGGTTTTTTCGATCTGGTATCGGGCCTCCTCCACAAGCTCCGGGTCCAGCTCCACCACGTAGTCCAGATTCTCCCGCTCCGCGTTGAACAGGAACCGGCTGGGGCACTTGCTGGTGCCGTCATAGTTCCGGCCTGCCGCGTCGGACAGGAACAGCCGATCCTTTGCCCGGGTGAAGGCAACGTAGGCAAGGCGGCGCTCCTCCTCCAGCTTTTCCCGGGTATCCGCCCGTCTGCCGGGGAAGATGCCCTCCGACAGGCCGCAGAGGAACACCACCGGGAATTCCATACCCTTGGCGGCGTGGATGGTCATCAGCTTCACGGCGCTGGGCCGCTCGGCCTGATCCATATTGGTGAACAGGGCGGCGTGATCCAGGTAGTTGCCCAGAGTCACTTCCTCCCCTGCCTTGCGCTCGAAGTCATAGATGGCCTGCTTCAGCTCCGCCAGGTTGTCCAGGCGATCCTCCTCGCCGGAATTGCGGAGCATGGCCTCGTAGCCGCTTTCCGCAAGGATCGCCGCCAGCAGGTCTGTCAGCTCCATCTGGTCATAAATCGCACGGTATTTTTCGATCATCCGGACATAGTCCATGGCATGGCTCCGGCGGATCAGCTCCTTGTCCAGATTCGCCTTCAGGGATTCATACAGACTGCACCCGTTGGCCTCGGCGTAGCCCTTGATCAGAGCCATTCTCGTCCGGCCCACCCCTCGCCGCGGTTCGTTGACGGTGCGCAGGAAGCTCACGTCATCCCCGGCGTAGAGCATCCGCAGGTAGCAGATCACATCCTTGATCTCCTTGCGCTTGTAGAATTCCACACCGGAAAAAAGGATGTAGGGAATCTTGTTCTTAATCAGGGATTCCTCCAGAGCACGGGACACATAGTGGGCCCGGTACAGCACGCCCACATCGGACAGCCGCTTGCCACCCTCGGCCATGGCCCGGATCTGGGCGGTGATCCACTCCGCTTCCAGCTGGGTATTTTTCGCGTGGAAGTACAGGGGCTTCTGGGCATCCGGTCGGACGGCGGACAGAGACTTATCCAGCCGATCCCGGTTCTTGGCGATGAGGGCGTTGGATGCGGTGAGAATCTGGGGCACCGAGCGGTAGTTGGTATTCAGGAAGATGGTTTTGGCCCCGGGATGGCGGCTTTCGAATTCCAGGATGAATTTCACATCCGCTCCGCGCCAGGTGTAAATGGTCTGATCCGGGTCCCCCACCACGAACAGGTTCCCATGGTAGCCCGACAGGATGTCCGCCAGAGAATACTGATCCTTGTCAATGTCCTGAAACTCGTCCACCATGATGTACTCCAGACGCTCCTGCCACTTCCGGCGGACAGGCTCGTCCTGCTCCAGAATGTAGAGGGCGAAATACACCAGATCGTCAAAATCCAGGCCGTAGCATTTCCGCTGTTCGTAGAAATAGCGGTACATGACCTTATCCTTCAGGGTATTGGCGCTTTTGGTCAGCTCCTCCAGATGGGTCACATCCATATCGATGAGAGTGCGGACATAGCCCCGGCCGCCCTTGCGCCAGCCGATGTAGTCGATGGCCTCCTTCACCGTCAGATCCCGGCCGGTGATGCCCAGATCCTCAAAGACGGTGCGCAGGATGGATGATTTGTCCTCCTCGTCCAGGACGATGAAGGTGGAGGGATACTGCACCACATGGCAGTCCTCCTTCAGCAGGCGGACGCAGAAGCCGTGAAAGGTGGTGATCATGCCAAGATCCCCGTCGGGAAGCTGGCGGCGAATCCGCTTTTTCATCTCCAGCGATGCCTTGTTGGTGAAGGTGACGCAGAGGATGTTGGCGGTGGAGATGCCCAGCTCCTCCACAAGGTAGAGATACCGGCTGGTCAGGGTTTTGGTTTTGCCGGAGCCAGCACCGGCGATGACACGGATATAGCCCTCCGTGGTGGTTGCGGCCTGAAACTGCTGTTCATTCAATGAAGCCAAATGATCCGCCATTTTCTTCCCTCTTTTCTTGTTTACAATTTTCGGAAACTGCGGTAGAATATAGGAACACAAGCCTCCCCCGGGAGGAGAGTTGTCGAACATATTTTTGCTAATTATAACGTACTCCGACGGAAATTGCAACCCGGCGGAGGGAGGAAAGGAGCATCTTTTTTGAAGAATCTCTTACACATCTACTGGGTCTTTGCCCAGATGGGTGCCATCTGCTTCGGCGGCGGTTATGCCATGCTGGGCCTTCTCCAGAGGGTTATCGTGGAAGAGCATGGCTGGGCCACCGAGGAGGAGCTGATGGACTACTACGCCATCGGTCAGTGTACCCCCGGTGTCATCGCCGTGAATACCTCCACCTTCATCGGCCACAAGCTGGCCGGAACTCCTGGCGCGCTGGCCGCTTCCCTGGGCTTCATCAGTCCCTCCATTCTGATCATCACCGTCATCGCCGCCTTCCTGGAGAGCTTTGCCTCCAATGTGATTGTGGCCCATGCACTGGCTGGCATCCGGGTCTGCGTATGCGTGCTGATTCTGGACTCCGTGCTGAAGCTGGGTAAAAAGAGTGTGAAGGATAAGCTCTCCTGGACCATCTTCCTGATCACCGCCTGTCTTGCCACCTTCACCGGCATTCCCACCGTAGCCATCGTGGTGGGCACCGGCATTGTGGGCTGCATCCTGTATGTGAAAGGGAGGGCCAAGGCATGATGACCATTCTCCGTCTGATCGTTGAATTTTTCAAAACAGGCCTCTTCGCTGTGGGCGGCGGTCTGGCCACCCTGCCCTTCCTCTATGAGATGGGCGAAAAGACCGGTTGGTTTTCCAATCAGGATGTGCTGAATCTGCTGGCGGTGTCCGAGTCCACCCCCGGCCCCATCGGCATCAATATGAGTACTTATGTGGGCTTCATCACTTCCAGTGTCCCCGGCGCCGTCATCGCTAGCCTTTCCCTGGCGGCCCCCAGCATCATTGTCATTCTGCTGGTGATCCGGGTGCTGGACAAGTTCAAGGGCTCCTCGTTGGTTGACAATGTGTTCAAATGCCTCCGCCCTGCCTCCATCGGCATGATCACCGCCGCATTCCTTGGGGTGTGCCAGGAAACTCTGCTGAAGCTGGATGCCTTCGCAGGTCTGGGAACCATTCTGAATGTGATCAACTGGAAGGGCCTGGTTCTTGCCACAGGACTGTTCGTTCTGATGCGCAAGTGGAAGGTGCATCCCATTGCCTACATCGGCATTGCCGCCGCTGCGGGCGTGGTTTTTGGATTCTGATACTAATTCTTGATAGAACGGCCTAGATGCTCAGCGAGGATAAATCGTGCCAGAAAAGGCCGACGACGACGGTGGGCTGTCGCCCACCTAGGAGGAGAACGCATTCTGGTGCAATTTAGGCCGGTGAGCGTCAGGCTGTTTTATTAAGAGTTAGTATGAATGGAATAAAAAAGAAACTGTCATTCCGAGCCAGTGCACACACTGGCGTGGGAATCCCCTCCGGATTTCGGAACTCTGAAGGGGATTGCCACACCAGTGACATCGGTCACTGGTTCGCAATGACAGTTTTTTTGTTATTTCCGTGTATACACACACATCTCATAGCCGATGCCGTTTTCCTCGCCGGATTCCAGCACTTCGGTCATTTCCCAATCAGAGCTTTCATCCAGATTGGGGAAGTAGGTGTCGCAGGGACAGGTGGTATGAACCTTGGTGATGACGGCCCGGTCGCACAGGGGGAGCATCTGGCGGTAGACGGTGCCGCCGCCGATGACGAAGGTTTTTTCCCCGGCGCACATGACCGCCGCCTCCTCCGGGCTATGGGCGATTTCAAAGCCGGGAACAGCGATGTCCTGCCGGGTCAGCAGGATGTTCCGCCTCTTGGGCAGAGGCTGTCCTCCGGGGAAGGAGCCAACGGTTTTTCTGCCCACGATCACAGCTGCACCGGCAGTCATCTTCCGGAAAAACTTCCGGTCGGCGGACAAGGCCACGGGCTGGTCGCCCTCGCAGCCGATGCCCCAGTCGTCATATACCGCAACAATCAGTTCCATGGCGGCACCTCAGATGGCGATGGGAATCTCAAAATCGAAGGCATTGAACTTGTAGCCCTCCATTCTGAAGCTGTTCTTGGTGAAGTCGTAGAAATTATCAACATTCTTGTCCACGATGAACTCGGGCGCCTCATAGGCAGGATTGTCCAGCATCCGCTTCACCAGATCCACATGGCGGTCGTAAATGTGGCAGTCAGCGATGACATGAACCAGCTCGCCGGCCTTCAGGCCGCTGACCTGGGCCATCATATGCACCAGAGCGGCATACTGCACCACGTTCCAGTTGTTGGCGGTGAGCATATCCTGGCTGCGCTGGTTCAGAATGGCGTTCAGGGTGTCGCCGGTGACGTTGAAGGTCATGGAATAGGCGCAGGGGTACAGGTTCATCTCGTGGAGATCCTGGAAATTGTAGATATTGGTCAGAATCCGGCGGGAGGCGGGGTTGTGCTTCAGGTCATACAGAACCCGGTCCACCTGGTCGAACTGGCCTTCCTTGTATTCGTGCTTGATGCCAAGCTGGTAGCCGTAGGCCTTGCCGATGGTGCCGTCCTCGCCTGCCCATTCGTCCCAGACATGGCTGCCCAGCTCATCGATCCGGTTGGACTTCTTCTGCCAGATCCACAGCAGTTCGTCAATGGCGCTCTTCCAGTAGGTGCGCCGCAGGGTCATGATGGGAAACTCTTCGGCAAGGTTGTACCGGTTCACCACGCCGAATTTCTTGATGGTGTGGGCAGGGGTGCCGTCGGCCCATTTGGGGCGGACCTCCAGATTCACGTCGGAAAATCCGTTTTCCAGAATATCAATACATGTTGCTCTGTAAATTTCATCTGCTCTGCTCATAGGTAGTTCCTCCTTTGCTGTCTTTTGTGATTGTATCACAGCGTGCCACAGTTTGCAAACAGATTCCCTCGAACTTTATCGGACATCGGGTCTCATTTCGTCGATTTTTACAATACCCCTTTGGTAACATAATTCAGAAAACTCACAAAATATGCCATTTTCGATATTGAAACGTTTCCAAAACCCATGTTTTCTACGCAATAAAGTTTTGGATTCTCCGTTTTGTGCATTGACTTTTTTGGTTGAATCTGGTAAAATACCATCGTTGCGCAAAAGTGCGCATCATGTATGCCTATTTTGCCACACGACCATATAAAGGAACGTATTTATGACTTTCAAAGCCAATCTGACCATCGACGACATCGCCCGGGAGCTGGGTGTGTCCAAAACCACCGTGTCCCGTGCCATCTCCGGCAAGGGCCGGATCAGTGCCGCCACCCGGGAACGGGTCCAGGCCTATATTGAACTGCACAACTACCGTCCCAGTGCCGCCGCCAAGGGTCTTGCGGAAAGCCGCACCTATAACCTGGCGCTGGTGCTTCCCAAGGACTTCATCAATCTGGATATTCCCTTTGTCCGCAACACCATGAGCGCCATCTGCGAGGAAGCCTTTCACCACAATTACAATATCATGATCTGCCTGTGTACCGATGACGCGCCGGACCATCTGGTTCGGATTCTGGACCACCGGAAGGCAGACGCCGTGATTCTGACCCGTACCCTGGAGAATGACCGCCTGCTGGACTTTCTGGCCAGCCGGGGCTTCCCCTTTGCCACCCTTGGCTCCCTGCCCCTGTGCAACCAGGACAAGGCCATTGTGGAGGCAGATCACGATCAGCTTGGCGGCTGCCGGGCCTTCTCTCTGGCCTTCCTCGGAAGCGGCACAGGTAAGGCTGCCCTGCTGATCAATGATATGAATTACATCGTCAATCAGAGCCGTCTGGCTGGCTTCCAGTCTGCCTGCCGGGAACTGGGCATCCCCCTGGAGCAGACCCCGGTTTGCTCCGGCATCAACGACCAGGAGTCCTGCTGTCAGGCTGTGGAAGGGCTGCTTGCTCAGGGTGTCCGCCGGTTCCTCTGCTCTGACGAGGACATTGCGGAACGGGCCCTCCGGGCGCTCAAGGCAAATGGCCTGCGCATTCCCCAGGATGCTGTCCTGGCCTCCCTGGCTGACAGCGACAAGCTCCAGAACGCCGTGCCCCCCATCAGCGCCCTGCACTTTGACCCCCTGGCCCTGGGCTCCGCCGCCTGTCGGGAAATGATCCGCGCCCTCCAGGACGAGCCCTACGATCCCAAACCCCGGATCGGCTATGAGATCTGTATGCGCGGCAGCTTCTGATAACACCTGTTTTTCTATATTTGAACCACTCCGGACTTGACAACCGGAGTGGTTTTTGCTATTCTATGCCAGTATGAAATGTATGAAAAGTGTGATTGGAGGTCTTTTATGGCTGCCGGCAAACATCTGCTGGGCAAGGGCAACGCCAAACGGGTTTTTGGCACCGCCAAGGTAGGCGACCGGGGACAAATCGTGATCCCCAAAGAGGCACGGGAGTTGTTCCAGATCAAACCCGGAGACACCCTGTTGATCCTGGGCGACAAAAACATGGGACTGGTCATTTCCCGGCCGGAGGTTCTTTCTGACCTTGCCAACAAAATTCTCAATGAAGTGAACAGAGAGGAATAATTTATGGATAAACTGCTTGAACTTTATCAGACCATGGGCGTATCCGGCCAGGTCTATGCCTACGGCGAGAAGGCACTGGAAAAGCTCGCCGACCGTTTCGCGAAAATCGACCAGGTGGCTGAGTACAACCAGGCCAAGGTCCTGTCCGCCATGCAGCGCAACCGGGTGGACGCCACCTGCTTCATGGCAACCACCGGCTACGGCTACAACGACAACGGCCGTGACACCCTGGAGCGTGTGTATGCCGATGTGTTCCACACCGAGGCCGCCCTGGTCCGTCCCCAGATCACCTGCGGCACCCACGCACTGACCGTGGCGCTGAGCGCCAACCTGCTTCCCGGCGACGAGCTGCTCAGCCCCGTGGGCGCACCCTATGACACCCTGCAGGAGGTCATCGGCATCCGTCCCAGCCCCTGCTCCCTGGCAGAGTACGGCGTTTCCTACCGTCAGGTGGATCTGCTCAGCGACGGTACCTTTGACTACGAGAACATCCGCAAGGCCATCAACGAAAAGACCAAGCTCATCACCATCCAGCGTTCCAAGGGCTATGCCACCCGTCCCACCTTCTCCGTGACCCAGATCGGCGAGCTGATCGCCTTCTGCAAGAGCGTCAAGCCCGATGTGACCATCATGGTGGACAACTGCTACGGCGAATTCGTGGAAACCATCGAGCCCTCTGACGTGGGCGCGGACATGATCGTCGGCTCTCTGATCAAGAATCCCGGCGGCGGTCTGGCCCCCATCGGCGGCTATATTGCCGGCACCCAGAAGTGCGTGGATCGCTGCGCCTACCGTCTTTCTGCCCCCGGCCTGGGCCAGGAGGTTGGCGCAAACCTGGGTCTGATGACCTCCCTGTTCCAGGGCTTCTTCCTGGCGCCCACCGTAACCGCCAGCGCGGAGAAGGGTGCCATCTTCGCCGCCAACCTGTATGAGCCTCTGGGCTTCCGCTGCGTGCCCAACGCCGCCGAAAGCCGCCACGACATCATTCAGGCCATTGAGCTGGGCAGCGAAAAGGCCATGATCGCCTTCTGCAAGGGCATCCAGGCCGCCGCCCCCGTGGACAGCTATGTGGACCCCATCCCCGGCGATATGCCCGGCTACGACAGCCAGGTCATCATGGCCGCCGGCGCCTTTGTCCAGGGCAGCTCCATTGAGCTTTCCTGCGACGGTCCCATCCGTCCCCCCTATGCCGTCTATTTCCAGGGCGGCCTGACCTGGTATCACGCCAAGCTGGGCATCCTGCTGAGTCTCCAGAAAATGGTGGACGCAGGTATTGTCACCCTGTAAACAGAAACAGAAAGGAAAATGAAATATGAATTGGTTTGTGTGTTCCATCATCGCCCTGCTGTGCTGGTCCGGTTCCGACTTCTTCTCCAAGATCGGCTGCCGTGACGCTTCCGACAAGTACAGCCACTTCAAGATGGTCATGGCCGTCGGTGTGGTGATGGGCCTGCACGCTGCATACGAGGTCTTTGTCGGCGGCGTGGAAATCAGCCTGGATGTGATTCTGACCTACCTTCCCGTGAGCCTGCTGTACATTCTGTCCATGACCATGGGCTATGTGGGTCTGCGCTACATCGAGCTATCCATCTCCAGCCCCATCTGCAACGCCTCCGGCGCGCTGGTTGCCATCATCGCCATTGTCACCGGCATTGCCGATCCCATGGAGGCTCCCCAGTACCTGGCCATCGTCCTGGCCTGCGCCGGTGTCATCGGCCTGGGCTTCGTGGAGGCAAATGAGGACGAGGAGCTTCGTGCCGCCCGTCAGGAGGAATCCAACTACAAGTACGCCAAGAGCTGGCTGGCTCTGGCCCTGCCCATTGCCTACTGCGTGCTGGATGCCGCCGGTACCTTTGCCGACGATCTGGTGCTGGAGACGCTGAACGAGGACTCTGCCAACGTGGCCTACGAGCTGACCTTCCTCTTCTCCGGCATCGTGGCATTCATCTACACCTGCATCATCAAGAAGCAGAAGCTGGTTCCCAAGATGGAGGCTCCCAAGTATGTGGGTGCCATCTTCGAGACCATCGGCCAGCTGTTCTACATCTACGCCCTGGCCGGCGGCGAAAGCGCCCTGGCCGCCCCCATCATCGCCAGCTACTGCATGGCCTCCGTGCTGTGGAGCCGCCTGTTCCTGAAGGAAAAGCTGAGCTGGAAGCACTACGCCTGCATCGCTGTGACCTTCGCAGGCATCCTGATCATGGGTATCTACGATATGTAATCCAAAAAACGCCCGCCGGGAACTCCCGGCGGGCATTTGTTATGTAACCTGATTACAGATGCAGGACTCTGTCCTTGATTTCCTGGGTACGGCCCTGGTTCCAGTACTGGGTACCGATGTAGCCGCAGGTGCGGCGGGCCACGTTCATTTTGCTCTGGTCAGTATTGCCGCACTGGGGGCAGACCCAGACCAGCTTGCCGTCATCGTCCTGGATCTCGATCTCACCGTCGAAGCCGCAGACCTGGCAGTAATCGCTCTTGGTGTTCAGCTCGGCATACATGATGTTGTCGTAGATGAACTGCATCAGCTCCAGCACCGCGTCGATGTTCTGCTGCATATTGGGCACCTCCACATAGCTGATGGCACCGCCGGGGGACAGCTGCTGGAACTCAGCCTCGAAGGCCAGCTTGGTGAAGGCATCGATCTCCTCGGTCACATGGACATGGTAGGAGTTGGTGATGTAGGACTTGTCGGTGATGCCGGGGATGATGCCGAACCGGTTCTGCAGGCACTTGGAGAACTTGTAGGTGGTGGACTCCAGGGGTGTGCCGTAGAGAGAGAAGTCGATGTTATGCTGTGCCTTCCAGCCCTTGCAGGCATCATTCATGTGCTGCATCACGGCCAGGGCGAAGGGCTTTGCCTCGGCATCGGTATGGCTTCTGCCGGTCATGTACTTTACGCACTCATAAAGGCCGGCGTAGCCCAGGGAAATGGTGGAGTAACCGCCGTAGAGGAGCTTGTCGATGGGCTCGCCCTTGGGCAGTCTTGCCAGGGCACCGTACTGCCACAGAATGGGAGCAGCGTCGGACAAGGTGCCCTTCAGCCGCTCATGGCGGCACATCAGAGCCTTGTGGCACAGCTCCAGACGTTCGTCAAAAATCTTCCAGAATTTCGTCACGTCCCGTTCACTGGACAGAGCCACGTCCACCAGATTGATGGTGACAACGCCCTGGTTGAACCGGCCGTAATACTTGGGCTGGTTGGTCTCCGGGTCCACATAGGGGGTCAGGAAGGAGCGGCAGCCCATGCAGGTGTAGCAGTGGCCTTCGCCGTTCTTGTCGACTTTGAGCTCCAGCATCTTCTTTTCGGAGATGAAGTCGGGAACCATCCGCTTGGCGGTACACTGGGCCGCCATCCGGGTCAGATACCAATAAGGGGTGCCCTCCCGGACGTTGTCCTCTTCCAGAACATAAATCAGCTTGGGGAAGGCAGGGGTGATCCACACGCCTGCTTCGTTCTTTACACCCTCATAGCGCTGGCGCAGGGTTTCCTCAATGATCATGGCAAGATCTTTCTTCTCCTGCTCATTCCGGGCCTCGTTGAGGTACATGAACACGGTGATGAAGGGAGCCTGACCGTTGGTGGTCATCAGGGTCACCACCTGGTACTGGATGGTCTGGACACCACGGGCAACCTCCTCCCGGAGCCGTGCCTCCACCACCTGGGAGATCTGCTCCTCCCCGGCCTGGATGCCGAAGATTTCCATTTCCTTTTCCACAGTCTTGCGGATCTTCTCCCGGCTGACCTGGACAAAGGGAGCCAGGTGGGTCAGGCTGATGGACTGGCCGCCATACTGGTTGGATGCCACCTGGGCGATAATCTGGGTGGCAATGTTGCAGGCGGTGGAGAAGGAATGGGGCTTCTCAATCAGAGTGCCGGAGATCACGGTGCCGTTCTGGAGCATATCCTCCAGATTCACCAGATCGCAGTTGTGCATATGCTGGGCAAAATAGTCAGAGTCATGGAAATGGATGATGCCTGCCTCATGGGCCTGCACCACATCCTGGGGCAGCAGGATGCGGCGTGTGATATCCTTGCTGATCTCACCGGCCATATAGTCACGCTGGACGGCGTTGACCGTGGGGTTTTTGTTGGCATTCTCCTGCTTGACCTCTTCGTTGTTGCACTCGATCAGACTCAGAATCCGGTCATCGGTGGTATTGGTCTGCCGGGCCAGGCTGCGGGTATAGCGATAAGTGATGTACTGCTTGGCCACCTCAAAGGCACCATGGGACATGATGGCCTTTTCCACCAGGTCCTGGATCTCCTCCACGGCAGGACTGCGGCCCAGATCCTCGCAGCTGATCTCCACATTCCGGGTGATCCGCTCGATCTGCAGGGCAGTCATTCTGTACTTCTCATCCACGGCGCAATTGGCCTTTTCCACGGCGATTCGAATCTTTTCCGGGTCAAACTGTTCTTCCGCGCCATTGCGCTTGATGATTTTCATAATCCAATCCTCCTGATTGTAATGTGCTATATGTATCGTCGAGCGCGCTCATTATACTATATCTTGTGTTCGATTGCAAGTAAAAAAACGAAATATGGTATTTTCTGATTTGTGAATTATTTTAGAGGCATTTCCCCCGGGACGGTGTACATAATCAGGGAGGTTTCGGCGTTTTCTGTAGGCTTCTTTCCCTGTTTTGCCGGAAGCCGTTGCTATTTTGATTTACGGGGTGTATAATAAAGAAAAACAATCCGGCGGCAGGAAATGCCCGGCCGGGGAAGGAGCATGGATTATGAATCGAACTTTCGGCAATTTGCCCACAGGAGCCCCGGTACAGCTCTACACCATCGGCATCGGCCGGGTGAAGGCCGCCGTCACCGATCTGGGCGCAACCCTGGTTTCCCTCTGGGTGGACGGGGTGGATGTGGTGCTTGGCTATGATGATGTCTCCGGCTATCTCACCAACGACGGCTTCCTGGGTGCTGTGGTGGGCCGCAACGCAAACCGGATTCAGCTTTCCCGGTTCCCTCTGGGAGATGAAATGGTTCAGCTGACCCCCAACGAAAAGGCCAACAACCTCCACTCCGGTCCCGACTGCTGGAATACCCGGCTGTGGCAGGTGGCCCAGGTCACGGAGAACGCCATCGCCCTGACCCTCGACAGCCCCCACGGCGACCAGGGCTTCCCCGGAACCGCCAGAATCACTGTGACCTATACCATTGAAAATGACGCCCTCACTGTGGCCTATGACGCCCTGTCCGATGCAGATACCGTGTTCAATCTGACCAACCACGCCTACTTCAATCTGGCAGGCCAGGATGCCACAGACAAGGCCATGGATCAGGTTCTGACGGTCAACGCGGATTTCTTCAACCCCGACGACGAAGAGAACATTCCCACCGGCGAATGCCGGATGGTGGAGGATACCCCCTTCGATTTCCGCAGCCCCAAGGCCCTGGGCCGGGACATCGGAGCAGATTATGAGCCCCTTCATCTCCAGGGAGGCTACGACCACAATTTCGTGATCAAGGCCAATCCCTGCGCCGTTCTGACCGATCCCGTTTCCGGCCGGACCATGACGGTCACCACCGACTGCCCCGGCGTGCAGATCTACACCGCCAATTTCCTGGAGGTCATCGGCAAGGGCGGCATTCCCTACCCCAAGCGCAGCGGCGTGTGCCTGGAAACCCAGTTCGCCCCCAACTCCGTCAACCAGCCCCAGTGGCCCCAGCCCTTCGTGAAGGCAGGGGTGCCGTACCATTCGGAAACGAAATTCCAGTTCTGATTCCCCCTTCGGATTCTTCACCCTTATACCTCCTGCTGCATACACTGACTGTGTAAGCACTCTTTCCATTCTGACCAGGAGGTATTGCCATGCATGACTTTTGCCCCGAGGCGCTCTGCTGCAGGCCCGAGGATCTGACCAGAGCCCTGTCCATTCATACCCGGAAGATCACCGATTCCTGCCGGGATTCCGACTGTATCGAGGATCTTCGTGTATATCTGACCCGGGAATCCCAGAACGCCCTGGACGGTGCCGCCGGGGCCAAGATCCGCTGCGCCGAGTTGCTGCACACCGCCATTGAGGTCAGCCCCGTGGCCTTCAGCAGGAATCAGTTCTTTATTGACCTGACCTTCTACTATCGGATCATCGCCGACGCCGCCGTAGGCTCCTGCCGGCCTGCCGGACTCTGCGGTCTGGCCCTGTTCTCCAAACGGGCGGTACTCTGCGGCGAAAATACGGAGGTTCATATTTTCTCCAGCGATGACAACAACCGATGCCATGATCTTACCAGTCTGCCCACCGCAGTGGTGGAGGTGCTGGACCCCATTGTGCTGTCTTCCCGGCTCGGGGGCAGCTGTGGGCCGGATCACGGGGGATTCCAGATTCCGGAATGCGTCCGCTGCGCCTTTGATGACGAACTGGTGGTCAGCGGAGAGCGCCAGCGGCTGTATGTGACTCTGGGTCAGTTTTCCATTATCCGGCTGGAACGGGATGCCCAGCTGATTGTGCCGGTGCTGGACTATGCCATCCCCACCAAGGAATGCCGGGACGATCCGGGCTGTGCAGAGGACCCCTGCGATGTCTTTTCCCGGATCCCCTTCCCTGCCGATTCCTTCACCCCCGCCGTCTGTCCCGGGGACTCAGGCCCCTGTGACAGCTGCCGGGGAAGCTGAATGCAGTTGACCCCTCTCCCAAAACAGGAGAGGGGTTCTTTGCGTTGCATCCGTGACGGAATGCCCTGCACATACCAAACGAAAAAAGGGGCTGTCTCACTAAGTGAGGCAGCCCTGAAAAAATACAGCGCCCGGCTCTGGACAAGAGCCGGGCGCTGGCGTAAAATTAAGGTGTGAAACAAAAAAGTACGCAAGTAGAATATACCGCATACGGGACGGAATATCA